>JACMLK010000148.1 GCA_014379665.1 Saprospiraceae bacterium
ATTACCAGTTTCCAGTACGGTGGCACCTGTCACAATATTATCTCCAAAAGTATATACCCTTTCTCCGATGCTTACCAACGAACTATAGGGATAAACTCCAATATCCTGGTTGCCCAGTTTGCCCCAGCTCGCTCTTATTTTCAGTTCAGAGATCAGACTACTTTCTTTAAGAAATGCCTCATTGGATACCAACCAGGCAGCTGACATGGAAGGGAAAATACCCCAACGGTTGTCTTTGCCAAATCGGGATGAACCATCCTTTCTCAATGCACCGCTAAGTATGTATTTATTATCAAAATTATATGAAGCCAAACCCAAATACGATACAAGTCCCCATTCTGTAGCAATACCTGATACTCCAAGATTCTTAATATCTTCTGCAACAGACGCATTCAGATACCTGAAAAGCGGATCAGTCCTTCTGAAATTATTGGCAGAAGCACCAAGATAATCGGTATGATTGGTAATGGCTTCTGTGCCTACCAAGGCTGATATTTTATGTTTCCCAAATTTCTTTTCATAATTTGCTGTGGTGTTCCACAGTAAGGTCTGATTAAATATTCTGCCTTCATTTAATGAAGTTGGATTGTAGATTGCTGCAGACAGTTTTTCTTTAAATAATTTTTCATTTTCAAAAATAAAATCACCACCTAATGTTGTTCTTATTTTTAAGTCTCCGGTGATATTGAGTTCTGCAAATACATTTCCAAAAACCCTGCTACGTTCGATATTCCAGTCCGTATTATCAATGAGTACCAATGGATTGGCATTCCCGTCACCATAAAGTAAAGGATCGCCAAGTTCAGAAGTCACGTTCACATTTGTTCCATCTTTGTATTTACCTGAAAATACAGGAGCAGCTATCAATGCATATCTTACTGCACTCAACTCATTCCCCGGTCCGAATCCATCTCCGGAAGCACCGATTACTTTTCTTTTTGTATGACCGAAAGATAGGTTATTGCCGATTCTAAAAGATTTATTTCCTGTTTCCCCATTGATTCTGACCTGATATTTTTTAAAGTTCTGACCTTTGAAAATGCCATCCTGATTTTGGTAATCACCGGAAATATATACATTGCTGTTGTCACTGCCTACCATGGCTGATAGCGAATATTGCTGGATTGGCGCATTTGAAAAAACCTTGTCCAACCAGTTTACATCAGGTAAGGTATCCAGTATGGCCGGATCATATACTTTCAATTGATTTGCAGGATTGCGCAGTGAATTTGCATTGGTGATGGCTTCATTTCTTATAGTAAGGTATTCACGGGCATTCAGCAATTCAGGTAGCCTGATAGGTGTTTGCAAACCAGTAGATACATTAAAAGAAAAAACAGGTTTGCCTGATTTGCCTCTTTTGGTAGTGACCAGCACTACCCCATTGGCTGCTCTGCTACCATAAATGGCAGCAGAGGCTCCGTCTTTCAGTACTTCTATGGATTGAATATCATTAACGGAGAACATATTAATATTACCCGAGGTAGGTATACCGTCAATAATGAATAATGGATTGTTGTTGCCTAGGGTACCTGCTCCACGTATCCTCACTGCCATGTCATCACCAGGTGATCCCGTCACCTGTGTCACTGATATGCCCGGTGCCTGTCCCTGTAATGCCTGCTCTACTCCGGAAACTACTAGTTTTTCGACATCTCTGGATTTAATGGAAGATATGGCGGTCGATATATCAGTCCTGGATTCTTTGCGGTAGCCGGTGACAATAACGTCATCCAATATTTTGGAATCCTGCTCCATCACAAGATCAATGATAGCTCTGTTGCTGACATTTATTTCCTGAGCTTTATAACCCAGATAATTGAAAACAAGAATGGATTGGGCTGAAGATGCCGTGATAGAATAATGGCCATCAACATCCGTGATGGTACCAATAGTTGTATTTTTTTCCAGAATTTCCACTCCGATCATTGGAGTACCATCTTCTTCTGTTACTACACCTTTAACTGTAATGGACTGTGTTAAACCGGAGGAAGAAATGGCAAGTAAGGCCACTACAAAAACACAACTAACAATATTACGAATATTGCCGGAAATACAATTATTGAGTCTTATCATTCCCACAACTTAAAATTTTATTCTGATGTTGCAAAATTATACAGTATTTCTGCAAGTACATGATACTTTTATGTCAATTCTCCATACTTTTATGAATTATTTAGTTATTCGGTCAATAAGTGACTTTAATTTTAATTTGTGGCGGATTCGGTTTAACTGAATCCTCTTGTAAAGTCTTATTATTTATTAAAATTGAATCCAAAAACAGTATGAATGTATTCCGCGAAAATACCCCACTCAAAGAAAATGACATCTGTGTAGTACTTGATTCATCCAACAATGGATTTGATTATCCGGTGCACAATCATCCTGAAATTGAGATCAATCTGGTATTAGGCATGTCAGGGCGACGGGTAGTTGGCGATTCGTCAGAAGAATATCACCATAATGATCTGGTGATACTCGGTCCGTATCTTTACCACAAATGGTATGGAGATGAGAAGCTTTTACAAGAAAAAAAACCGTACAGGGTGATTACCATTCAATTTGATTTTAAACAATTCACCGGCGGATTTTTGATGAAGGACAGTTTCTATACCGTACAGAATTTGTTAAAAGAATCTGTCCGTGGCATCCAGTTTCTGGACAAAACGTTGGAAGCTGCCAGCACCATTATGAAAGAAATGACTGAAAATCACGGATTTGACAATACCATTTCATTTTTAAAATTACTTGATTTATTATCGCATTCTACTGATCGCAGATATCTGTCAAGTCTGGAAATAAGTGCACAATCAACCATCAACAATGATACACGAATACAGATAGCAAACGCCTATATCCTGCAAAATTACAGCAACCCCAACATCAAAATGAGTGATGTCGCTGAACAGGTAAAAATGACGGTGAATACATTCAGTCACTTCTTTCAAAAGCAATCTTTCAGAAGCTTCAGTAATTTTCTGATAGATTTGCGATTGGCTAAAGCTTGTAAACTAATTCTGGAGTCTGATAAAACCATCAGTGAAATTTGTTATAAATCAGGCTTTAACAATCTGGCCAATTTCAACAGATTATTTAAAAAGTACCGCGGACTTACCCCCGTTGAATTCAGAAATAAAAGATTACAGGCTATAGATTTTGCTTGGGACAAACAAGTGACTCCATGGCAGTTCGTACCTTCAGATGTCCAAAACAATGAAATAATAAGACCGAAAACCTACTCCACCAGAATATTGCATCTGTGAAAGAAAGCTTCTGCTCGTCATAGGTTAACTTAAATCGTTGTGTCGCCTTGGCTTTGTCACCGATTGTCGAAGTTTGCAACTTCGATAACATATATTAAGAATTTATAATTCGATATCATCCGTTCGGCGTAAGTTAAGCTACGTCGTTGCATCCCTATGGCTTAGCCATAAAAAATAAAAACAAATGTCCGGTTTTTATATCTTTGCCATACATGATTAAAAGATATCAAATTTCATGAACGACACTGCCCTGGTCGACAACCACTATTTACTTGAACGCTTCAATGCAAAAGGAGGATGGACCTATGCGCAGATCCCTGAAATACCGCAAGACAAAAGAGCGCACTTCGGTTGGGTAAAAGTCAGGGGGACCATCGATGGATATGAGATAAAAAAGTATCATCTAATGCCCATGGGAAATGGAAAACTATTTCTGCCGGTTAAAGCAGAAATCAGAAAAAAAATAAGGAAACAGGAAGGAGACTACGTTCACGTCATACTGTTTGCTGATAAAGAACCGCTCGAAATTCCGCAGGAATATCTTGATTGTCTGCAGGATGAACCCTCCGCACTCAAATTTTTTAATACCTTGAGCGAATCCGAACAAAAATTCTATTCAGATTGGATTTATAGCGCCAAAACAGAAGTGACAAAAGAAAGCAGAATGGCTTTAAGTATAGACCGGTTGCTCAAAGGCAAAAAAAGATACGACCCTTAATGCAAAAGCAGGCTGTACGGGGCGACTGTGGCTTTTACCTTATAAAATATCAATTGTATAGACTATACCAATTATTTACAAAATTTATCTTCCTTCCATTTTGCAGGATTGTGTATAATGTATTCTGAAATCCTTTGGTAGGATTCTACGTTGCGAATGATGTGTTCGTAATAATTTCGTTGCCATATTTTTTCAATTACAAGGTTATTCCTGAACCATTTTGTTACACCGATTTTAAAACCCTTAACAATGGATCCAATAGAACGTGGTATCAATTTTTGAAATTCATTTTGTCGGGGTTGAAAATTTTCAACCCCTGACAATTCAATTATACCATGAACATGATTCGGCATAACAATATATTCATGTAATATGGCATTCGGAAAATGTTTTGGAATTTCCAACCAACATTCATCCGCATTTTTACCTGCATCATTCAAAATCATATCACCATTTTCAATTTTACCAAACCTGTATTCCCTACTTTCACAACAAATGGTGATAAAATATAAACCTTCCTGCGAATAATCATAACCCTTCAATCGTATTGATCTGCGGTGATGTTTCTGTGGATTATATTTTGGTTTCTCGTTCATATATTTACATCCGCTCTACGTAGTTAACCTACGTCGCAGTGTCGCCATGGCTTTGACATGAAAAATATTCCCGGATCTACGTGGGCGAATGGGAAAGTGTTTTTATCGCCCATAAAAGGAACATGGATTACCAATGTAGCGCTTCGGGCAATTTCTTAAAAATTGTTACCCATTTAGGAGTAACTTTACTTTCTACGAGTTTGATACTGACCCAAACAGATGGGTGTTGGTATGATTGAATATATTTTTTATAACTCTCTTTAATTTCAGCCTTTAACTCCGTCAGACTTTTGGAGAAATCAAATTTCTTATCATAAGGACTTATATTTTTTATTAGTGCAGCCATGCTACGGGAATTTAAAATTTTGATTAATTCACTGCACATAAAATAATAATGTATTGCAGCACTTTTTCTCGCTTCTATCAGTAAATCTCTTTGATTGATTGCCAGTATTTCCAGTGTTTTCTCAGCTTTACTCTGTTCTTTTTTGGGTAACCCCGGAAGCATGTCAAACTTAAAAGACTGCATATTCAGAATCAGAAAATTATTGGGAGGTTCGGTTCTGGGGTTAATAAAAGCTCCTTCCTGAAACGTTGGTTCCAACCCCCTTATTAACTCCAGAACATCTCCAGTGGGTTGGATTACAAAGAATTTATCAAGTTTTAAGGCAGAGTTGCATTGTTTACAAGCCAGAATATAATTTTCCCATTCAAAAGTTCTTGAAGGAAAAAATGATTTAGGATAGATATGCTCAATATCATTGGCTTCACTTTGTTCACAATAATTGCACACCTCCACAAATACGCACATGGATTTTAATTCTGATTTGATTACTTCAAAAGCTTTTTTCCCTTTAGCACCTCCTTTAGAATTCCATAGAGATTGAGCTTTTTTTGCTTTTTCTGCAAAAGTTGTTTGATTGTCAATTTGTGACTGAAGTTTATTCAACTTTTCTATTTCGTCCAGTTGCAGGTTTTTAGAAGCTATTTGTATCATAAACTGGATAGCGTTTTTAATAAAATATTTCTTTCTTCATCATCATTTTTGTTTATTTTACCCAAGGCTTTTAATATATTGAGTTGCCCTAGTCTTTCTGCTTTTTCGTCTGTTTTTGCCAATTTTACAGGCGTATCTCCAAACAATTCAGTTCCATAAGCGTCAAGAATGTTTCCATACAGAAGCTTTTCTTTTTCTTCTTTTAAGACTTCTCCGGAAGGATTCTCGCTACCTGGGGCAGCTAACCTCCAAATGCTGCCTTTTTCAGCAGCACGACAAACCAAGGGACTGTGGGTGGTAACAATAAACTGGATTTTAGGGAAAAACTTAGTAAACCATTGGCCAATCCTGGTTTGCCACGTTGGATGCAGGTGAGCATCTATCTCGTCAATAAGCACCACACCCGGAACATCTATTTCCATGATTCCTTTCTGCACTTTTTTAAAGACTGATTCCTCACCATAGACCCTGATCAATTGCCTCAAAAGTTCAAAGGTCAGACTCAAAATGGACCGATAACCATCACTCATTTGGGTAACAGTAATTTGAGCACCATTTCCGTCTTTAAATATGACCCCATCAGAGCTGATATCGATCAGTTGACTGTGGTGAGGAAGAAAGTCGGGTGAGTTGATAAGGGTTTTGAGATTTTCCAATATGTTGGAAGATATCTTTACTTCCAGAGTCTGAAATTTCAGGTTCATCAACCAATTTGTAGCCTCAGACAGAGCCACATCTTCACCAAACAGTGACAAATGAGAAGCCAGTTTGCTAAAACTTGGATTTGGAAATACCTTGTCCTTTTCACTACTTCCTCCTGTAAACCTTCTGAAAGGGCCATATCCTGCCGAAAACCATCCGCTTCTACTTCTCCAGAATTCATGTTGATAAGGATATTTCTCCAGAATAGTTTGGTTATCAAGGATAACATATTTGTTCTCAACTCTATTCCAGTGAATGTTGATATCAAAAGTTGCGGCATCCGGAGCCAGCTTTTCATTCACCCAAATATCAACTTTATCCTTTTTTATTGTCAGTGTCACGCCTCCGGAATTTTCATTCCATTTCAACCAGTTGTTCCAATCGGGTTGGATGCCTATTATCTCTTCAGAGCCCACCAATGCCAGAGCCAAAGTTCTGATAATGGTAGACTTCCCTGCTCCGTTGTCGCCGATTAAAACATGCCAGCCTGCCGGATTGGGAAAACTCATCTCAAACTTTTCAATCGCTCTTACATTTTTTATCTTTACCTTTTTGATATACATTATCCTATGCGTTTTTACTTAACAAAGATATAAAATTATCCCAAAATTTCATTTATAATTTCTGCTACTAATGCTTCAGAGTTGTTTTTTGTTGTTTCAGTAAATGAAGGGAACCCAAACCCCTGTAATTTTATTTTCAAACATGGATTCATTGAAGGAACTGTGGTTTCTAAATAGTTGCAGCTTTAGTTGTTTCAAACGTCCCCGCTTGAAACCTTTTAAGAAAACCCGAAAACCCTCTACCCCGCAATCCCCCTCCTCCTCATCTCCTGATCTATCATCGCCAGCTCCCTGCTCATCTCCCCGGTAATAGATGCATTTTCTTCCGTCCTACGAATAAGATAGGGAACCACTTCTTTTATGGGTCCGTACACCACATATTTGGCAGCATTGTATCCGGTATTTGCCAGATTGAAGGTAATATTATCACTCATGCCAAACAACTGGCTGAAATTCAGGTGCGGGTGATTGTTTTCGATACCCAGATCATGCATTAAGGTTGCCTGCAACATGTTACTTTCTGCATTGTGAGAAGCACAACACGAAGATATAGTTTCATAATTGGTCACACAGTATCTTATAGCTTCATTATAAGCGTTGTCAGTAGCGTTCTTATCGGCCTGAATCGGTGATGGATAACCCATTTCTGTGGCGCGCAATCTTTCCTTATCCATATAGGCTCCACGCACCAGCTTGGCACCAAAAATTACATTTTTATCCCGGCATATCTGATGATCCCGCTTCAGTTGATCTAGTTTATCTGTTATGTATAGCTGATACGTATTGAAAACAATAGCTTTCTCCTTATTGTATTTTTCCATCATTTTCATGACAAGGTCGTCGATAGGATCCTGAATCCAGCTTTCTTCGGCATCTATAAAGACACCTATTCCCAGTTCCGCAGC
>JACMLK010000149.1 GCA_014379665.1 Saprospiraceae bacterium
GACAACCTAACGGTATTTTAACACAAATTACAATAAGAACAAAGCTTATATTCAAATTATAATATAGTTGGGGATGCATCCTGCTTCTTAGAAGTGTGAGTTCAGAATTAAGGTCATTGAATACTCATTTAATTTTTGTCTAAATGCTTGACACAAGGCCAATAGTTACCGTAATATGGAGAGGGTATATGGTAAAGTAAATTTGTATAACCTGTTAGGACTTTAGGAAGTCTATTTAGAAGCGATAGCATGCACTATTTATTAACTTATAACAAAAAGGCTCTCATGAAAGGGGAATAAAAATGTCAAAGTACTACGTAACTTTAGAAGGAAATGATCAGAATTCAGGGGTATCCCTAAAGGATGCTTTTAGTACAATTGCAAGAGCAGCTGATGTTGCCAAAGCAGGAGATACAATTTATGTAGCAGGCGGTTCATACAGGCCTTCTTCGGTAATAAATATATCTTGTTGTGGAGAAAAAACAGCACCGATTACTTTTATGCCATATGAAAATGAAAAACCAGTGCTTGATTTTTCAGATATAACAGGTTTAGATACACATGATTATTGCATTGTATTTATGCCTGGTACCCAGTTTGTTATTTTTGATGGTTTTGAAGTGAAAAATTCCTGTGGAGCAGCATTACAGGCTGTGAACTGCTCGGATATTACAATAAGAAATTGTAAAGTACATGATATTCAAGAATTTGCAATATCCATTCGCTCAGACAATTGTATTGTTGAAAATAACGAAGTATATAACATAGCTATGGCTTGGGAAGGCTGTAATAGCGTAAATGGGGGATGGCCTCAAGTTGTTAATACCTATTACAAGCCACCTATGGGGTCGGCTACGGTTGGGTCTTACGCTTATAACAATGTGTTCAGAGGCAATTACATACATGATTGTTGGTCGGAAGGGATCGATCCTATATTTTCTAATGGTGTGCTTATAGAAAATAATATTATAACGAATGTTTTTAGCGTAGGCATATACTTAGACAGTACAATCAATGCTACTATTAGAAACAATTACATATCTACTACCAATGATGTGAGAAACAGGACAGATGCAAACGCACCACATTCGGGCATTGGTATGGGCTGTGAATACTTTGGCTGCTGGTCTGATAGTCCACCGATGGCTCATGTAGAAAATATTCATATATATAATAATGTTATATCACGAGTAGGAACGGGTATTATGTGGTGGTATGATGATAAAAATACGGATCTGAGAAATGGTTATGAAAACATAAAAATTCATAATAATATTATTAGTACCAAAGATGGAGAGTATGCTGCTTTAAATTTTGCTACCGATACGCTACTAAAATCAAAGGGAAATGAATGTAAAAATAATACAATTAGAGCAAGTAAATCAATAGTATTTGATGGACAGTGGAGCTTTGAAAATAATTGTTGGGTAAATGGCGTTCCGGATAATTGCAAACAAACAAATGACATGAGCCATGGCATGAGTAGTATAGAACAACCTATCTGGGAAAAACAAGAAATTCCAACCTTTGAAGTAGGGTTAAATGTTATTAAGAATCCTGGTTTTGAGTATGAAAACCAAGCGCCAAAAGAGACGCCATATGGATGGACAACTATAGGAGACCCATATGCTTGTTGTGTAGTAACACCTGGTTTTGGCTGGGAAGGGCGACAGAATAAAGAGAACAAAGAGGAACATTCTATGAAACTTGGTGATGTTGGTGCAGAATTTTCAGTGCATACTTTCCAAGTTGCGAAAGACATTCCAAATGGTAGATATGGACTTCGCGCCAGAGTTAAAACTTTCAATGAAAATGGTAAATATCACATGGAGGCTAAGGACTTTGGAGGCAATCCAATCCTTTGTAATATATTTAAACCTAGTGAGCTTGCCAACACTATTTATGACTACAATGAAGCTTGGTTTCAGTTAAATATGTCTGACATAATGGTTACTAATGGACAATGTACAGTTGGCTTTTATGGCGAAGGTAACGCGCAAGACTACGTGCTTATTGATGAA
>JACMLK010000150.1 GCA_014379665.1 Saprospiraceae bacterium
CACGACCCTCCCATATTACTCCCACGACCCTTCCATCATCTTCCGATGACTATACCACCTTCCTATCATGATCAGAATGTAGCGGTGGGAAGTCCTTAAGCCGTACGACCCCAAATGAAAAGCTTCAAAGGTTAAAGTTGTATGTTGATAAAATTTTTTTTGCTAATGCGCAGTTTATAAGTGTGAAAGAGACGGATTGTCATCAATCGTTCAATTGGAATTCCATCCGTCGATCACATCGGAAAAAACATATCCCGAGGATTTTTTGTACGCTGGAGAGACGGATTGGTATCCGTCGAATACGAGCTACTCGCTACCAACTATCAGCTACCTAATCCCTTCCAGCTTTCATCCAATTGTACAGCTTCTCTGAGCAGTGAAACTATAGCATCCTGATCTATCTCATCGACTGATTTGTATATCCGGTAAAAAATCTGTTTATTGGTGCCATGGGTGAGGAAATGATCAAAATCATTCAATTTATTCCCATACCAAAAGCCTAGTAAAACACCTTCTTTGATACCACCTCGCGGAATAGAAGCCGGCCAGATAATACAAATTCCCTTGTGACCATAAAAATAGGGGACATTAAACGATATTTTTTCTTTGCATCTGGCAGGTAAGACATCCACAATAATCTGCCGCAACACATCTACTATGATTTGTTCCTCGCCAGTTATAGATTCGTATATGTCTAAAAGCGACCTGTGTTTCAAGATGTTGACCTTGCAGTCATGTCTAATCTATTTTAATTAATTTCTGCCTGATTTTTTGTTTATCACTTTGCACCGAAATAAAATAGATACCGGATAAAAGATGTTGTCCATTGAATGTAAACGTGTTATCATTATTTCTTTCAACAGTAAATACTTTTCCGATCTGTCTGCCGTAAGCATCTTCCACTTTTACGATAACATCCCCGTCACAGTTGGATGATACTTCGATTTGAGTACTGTTTTGGAATGGGTTGGGATATACCTTTACATTCATACAATAGTCCAGATTGGTTTCATCGGCAGTGTTGGTAGATAATGCTACATTTATTTTCATTTCGCCAAAACTATAACACGATCCGCCATAATTTTCAAGAGCTGTAAGGAGGATATATCTGGCTTCCACGTTCTCAAAGTCAGGTCCTTCTGTTCCCTCATAAGTTGGTTTACCGGATGCTATGGGCAGCTCGAAATCAGATAAAGATACCCAGTTGATACCATCAAGAGATATATCCATCGACATCCTTTTTACCCCGTGTTGTAAAGCATTGTTTTCATTATTATTCCACCAGTAAGACTCTCCTAAGGCATATCGGTGGCCCAGGTTATATAAAATCCAGTGACCTTCCCCACGAGCGGGATTTGGAGATGTTTTTGACTTGCATGATATCCATCCATCATACCATGTAGTGCTGTGCTGATCCATAAAACACTGGGTGTGTGATGACAGGAACGATAGAGTACATAAAAAAGTAAATAAATATTTCATGACGTCAGATTTATAAATTTAAAAAACCAAGAGGTGCTTCTGCTCCGGGTGTATAAAATTTTCCCAGATTGGGTAGTACAGTGGTCAAATCAGAAGGCGGTACTCCAAACCACAAAGCTAATTCTGCAAAATACAAATCGTTGGGTGTGGTTGGAATCAGTACGCCTCCACCGATGTCAAGATTATTCCCCAGGGATAATTCAGGATATTGTCCAAACATCCTGTTGCCTTTTACAGTACCACCCATGACAAATACATTTCCACCCCATGCATGATCTGTACCATTTCCATTTGAGGTTAACGTTCTGCCAAATTCCGACATGGAAAAAGTCAAAACGTCATTAGTGAGTTGTAATTCTTCTGTAACAGCATTAAACTCTGAAATGGCATGATCCACTTCATCGAAAAGATAATTCTGCTCTCCGAGCAATTCATCATGAGTATCCCATCCGCCATAATCTATAAAAAATATTTGTCTGGTAAAACCAAGTTTTTCACGTGCTGCCATTATTTTGGCTATCATTCGGAAGCTACCTGAAAGATACGTGTCAGAAAAGTTGGTATTGAATTCCGGAATTTCATCAATAGCAGTCTGAAAATGAATACTGGCATCCAGTGATCCTCTGAATATACTTTTATAATTATCCCGAAAGGGGTCATTATATGTTCTCCCGAACATCTTATCAATGGCGGTAGTCCGGGCAGGACCTGCGGCATACATTTCTCCATATCCGTCCAAACCTGTTGCTCCCTCATTATTGATGGTGTATGCAACATTTTTGTTGCTGCTCTGAAAAGTATTGATGCCGGCTAAAGAGATATTCATGGATATTTTACTACTCTCATTGACACTATACAACAAGTCAGATATTCTACCCGCCCACCCTTTAATCAATCTATGGTCTGACACACCTGTGTGCCACTGATTTGCCTGGTCTGAGTGTGAAAATAAACCAAGCGGAATCGGAATACTACCCGCTTCAAACTGTTGTTTATTAATTGGATTAAGCAGCGTACCTATATTATTGATAAAACATATTTTGCCTTGATCAAACAGACTCTGTATTCCCGGGAGCGAAGGATGCAGCCCATAAGATATACCACCAACATTTAGCGGATTGATAGTCAAAAGACTGTCAAAAGGCAAGGCAAGGTTACCCCTTGACTCGGCATAGGACTGATATTCACTTGTTGATTTTGGTACGATCATATTGAATGAATCAGCACCACCACCCAGATAAAGACAAATTAGTGCCTTGTAATCTCCAGCTCTGTTTACACTTTGACCGGCATCTGCTGCAGCTCCAATATTTCTAAGATTGAATATTGAACTACCTGTTGTTGATAAGCCTGCACTTACCAATCCGGCCAGTTTCATAAAATGTCTTCGTGAAAAGGTATCTCTTGACATAAGTTATTATTTTTTTATTACGTAATCAGGGCTTATAAAAGTCAGATATAAAGCCAGAATTATTTTTTCTCTTGTACCGTACAGCGTGGGTACCAATCCTTTTATTGCTTCTTTAATGATCATTCTTGTTTCATCACTCATCCTTCCATTGGTGAAAAGTATATCAATCTGATTTATAAGTACTTCGTCGTCATGTGCACTCTCGAAAAAGCCAGATGCATTGGTAGGTGATTCAAAATATTCATTCTCCCAGTTATTGGTTGTGTATTCATAATAATTCCAGGAATAAGCCATATTGGCATAGTCAAGTGAGGTCAGACTGTTTAATATTTGAAATTCCGGTGCTACCAGACCTGCTTCACCAAGTTCGCCCGTTGGCAGGTGGTCAGGTAAATAAAAATTGAATACACTGGGAGATGA
>JACMLK010000014.1 GCA_014379665.1 Saprospiraceae bacterium
ACTAATCAACCAATCAACCAATCAACCAATCAACTAATCAACCAATCAACCAACCAACCAATCAACCAATCAACTAATCAACCAATCAACTTATCTTTGCAGGTTCATGTTAGAGACATTAACATACACTAGCGTCAGCTTACCGGTAATGGAGGCTTTTTATACATTACAGGGTGAAGGTTTTCACCAGGGTAAAGCTGCTTATTTTATTCGCCTTGGCGGCTGCGATGTGGGATGTGTCTGGTGCGACGTAAAGGAAAGCTGGGAGGAGAATGCTCATCCAAGGAAAAAAATAAAGGATATTGTTGAAGAAGCAACCAGTTTTCCCTCAAGGCTTGCTGTAGTCACAGGAGGGGAACCACTCATGCATAATTGCGATGAACTTACGAAACAATTGCACAAAGCCGGTTTCCAGACCAATATCGAAACATCAGGTACCAGACCAATAACCGGCGAATGGGATTGGATCTGTCTTTCTCCCAAAAAATTCAAAGCACCTTTACCAGAATCGCTTCCCTATGCAAATGAATTAAAAATTGTCATTTTTAATCGAAGTGACTTCGATTGGGCAGCAAAATATGCCCGACTAGTATCGCCATCCTGTAAACTATACCTTCAGCCTGAGTGGGGAAGAGCGGCTCAAATGACGCCTTTAATTGTGGACTATATCAAGAATCATCCTGAATGGGAATTAAGCCTCCAGATCCACAAATACATCAATGTGCCCTGACATCTTTAACCTTTCCTGCTTCCACATATGCGGAATAAGCCTAGGGCTTTCGTAACTTGCCGCCTCAAAGAATAAAGATCCATTTGATTCGTTTTATTATTCATTATATATGAAGCCATTCTGTACCATTCTATTTCTTCTTGCAGCACTTATATCTCAGGGACAGTTTAACCCGGAAAAAGTGAACAAAAAAGCTGCGCAATTATATTCAAAAGCACTTGAAATAGCTCAAAACGGCGACTACAAACAAAGTATATCCATTTTACAGGATGCCGTAAAAATCGATGCTAAATTTGAAGATGCCTGGCTATCAATGGCAGGAATGTACGGCGAGTTAAAAAACTATTCAGCCGCTATAGAAAATTATGAAAAGGCCAGGGCCATAGATAGTGAGTACTTTAAAGACTATAACCTTCCCTATTCTATAAATCTTGCAGGAAAAGGCGAATTTCAAAAAGCGCTGGATGCAGTTAACCACTTTCTTACCATTAATAATCTTAATGAAACAAGTAAAAAAGCCGGTGAATACCGTAAACGCAGTTATGAATTTGCCATTGATTATGCAAAGAACCTGAAAGATTCAACTTATAAATTCGAGCCACGTAATTTAGGGGACAGCATCAACACTAAAGTTTCAGAATATTATCCAACTTTAACTATTGATGGATCTGAACTTGTATTTACCCGGAGGGTAAATAATTTTAATGAAGATTTCTTTGGATCAGCTTTTAAAAAACCAGACTGGTCAAACGCAAAAGGATTATCCGGAAATATTAATACAAACCGGAACGAAGGAGCACAGAATATTTCGCAGGATGGCCAATTGCTGATCTTCACCGGTTGTAATTTTCCTGATGGTAATGGCAGTTGTGACCTTTACATTTCTTATCTCACTCCACAGGGTTGGAGCACGCCTGAGAATATGGGTAATCGTATTAATACAGAAGCGTGGGAATCTGCACCAAGTATATCACCTGATAAAAGGAACTTATATTATGCAAGCCGCAGGCCGGATGGTTATGGCGGCAGCGATATCTATGTTAGCAATCGACTTCCTAATGGCAGATGGACGGAACCTCAGAATTTAGGACCGGAAATAAATACAGCCGGAGATGAAAGCTGTCCTTTTATTCATGCGGATAATCAATCTTTATACTTTACATCAAATGGTCATGTAGGATATGGTGGTGATGATCTCTTTGTTGTGCATAAAGGTCCTAAAGGAAAATGGAGTATGCCGCAAAATTTGGGGTACCCCATAAATACAATAGAGAA
>JACMLK010000151.1 GCA_014379665.1 Saprospiraceae bacterium
AAAAAGATCAACATCCACCCATCCGTACGCAGTTTGCAACCATCTTTCGTTGGTTCCGATATCACCGGATTCTATACTTTTAAAAATTTTCAGGTTAGTACTGACCCATTCTTTAAAAGCAGTTTCCATCCAAACATCAAATTTATTATTGCCGGTCAGGGGCCTGACGCATTCCAGTCTGCTGTAATAATCAGCATATTCATAACATTCATAAACCAGCCTCCTGTCACTTTTTAAGGGTGTAATCGACTCATCCCCGTTTTCATCAACGCTTTTAATGTCAATCTTTTCAATATTTGCAGTATCCAGCACCGCCCATTTATGATTTAAAGCTGGGTTTGCAAAACTCAGATCAAGATGGATAACCCTGTCTTCTTTTTGAACCGGTATAATATCACTGCTGCTCTTTCCATCCTGCCGTACCGTACAGGTATACAGATCATGGTCTTTTGAGATGGATACACTCACATTTTTATTTTCTACTTTGCCACTGAATACCTGATACCACTGATGATTGTCACAATACTTTACAGTTTTATGTTCAAAATGAGGTACAATAACAAGTTTCATAGGCAGAGAAATATCTTTGGACACATTCATCCACAATCCTTCAAAAACCTTCCCGTCATAGTTGCCATATATAAATCCTGTGAACCGCGAGTCCCCATTCATCTCAACCAACCTTAGCTGCCGGTCAGTCTCTTCTCCTTCAAAATAGAAAATTGTTCCGCTGTTGCGCAGCGTATATAGACCTTTGCTCGTGTGACCATCCGTGCCCAATATCATGTCTATCGAGTGTTTGCCATCGATATACCCGCTTAAATGATTGACCCACAGATTACGTGTATTAGGTGAAAACATGGCCCTGACATCGGAGGCAGACTTCGTCCCTTGTGCCATCACTATTGCACAGTTAACGGTTAACAACATTAATAATACGTAATATCGTCGGTTCATTTCCTTTGTGTCAGTTTATGATCATGTTATGGTACGGGTATGGCGTTGATAATGTTGGTGATGATATCTTCCTGAGTCACATTTTCAGCTTCTGCTTCGTAACTCAGCCCAATACGGTGTCGCAATACATCTTTGCATACATGCCTTACATCATCCGGAATCACATAACCGCGACGATTCATAAATGCGTGCGCTTTGGCAGCCAAGGCCATATAAATACTTCCTCTGGGGGACGCCCCGTGACTGATCAGCGGCTTGATATTATGTAGCTTATACTTGTCCGGTTCTCTGGTTGCAAAAACAATATCAAGGATGTAGTTTTCAATCTTTTCATCCATGTACACTTTTTTGACAGATTCTCTGGCCTTCATTATAGTGGCAGGTTTGACTACTGCATGGATATTTTGTGTGATCTCACCAAGTATGTTTTTACGGATAATGGACTTTTCTTCTTCACGAGTGGGATAATCTATATTCACTTTTATCATAAACCGGTCTACCTGAGCTTCAGGCAGCGGATATGTACCTTCCTGTTCTATTGGATTCTGTGTTGCTAGCACCAGAAATGGCTCTTCAAGTTTGTATGTTTCTTTCCCAATGGTTACCTGTTTTTCCTGCATAGCTTCAAGGAGGGCACTCTGTACTTTGGCCGGTGCACGATTGATTTCATCGGCAAGAATAAAATTGGCAAATATGGGTCCTTTACGTACCGTAAATTCATTTTTGCCGGGATTATAGATCATCGTACCTATGATGTCGGAGGGCAGCAGATCGGGGGTAAACTGTATCCTGTGAAAATCTGCATCTATAGCCGCTGCCAGCGTTTTGATAGACAACGTTTTTGCAAGACCAGGCAATCCCTCCAGCAACACATGACCTTCAGCCAGTAGACCCAGCATAAGCCTGTCTGTCATATGTTTCTGACCAACAATGACTTTGGAAGTCTCTGCATTAAGGGTTTCCATAAACGCACTATCAATGTAAATTTGCTGATTTAATGCTTCGATATCAATGGATGTCTGCATATAATTTTAGTTTGAAATAAAAGTAAAATTCAAAAAGTAATAATATCGATACTTATGTTCATTATGGTCAAAGGAACGCAAATATCGCCAAATATCCCAAAAGAACATTATTTTTGAAAAATGCGATAAGAATTTCCAATGGTGTTTTATATTATAAATTGACGAAATCCTTCGTTCCATCAATGGAATCACAAAATTAAGAAGCATAGTTTTTTTTATATAAAATGACCACAGTTTTTAACTAAATCTTAACTTCGCCCTATGAAATTTATAAATTATACTTTTTTATCCCTGATAGTCTTTCTTTTATCTTCCTGCTCCCGATCATCGTTATATTCCGGTGACGAGAAGTCCATGTTAGCCGCTGAGCAGGCAGCTAAAATGGAAAACTCCTGCCTGGTATTCAGGGTACCTGTTCAGGCTGGTAAAATAAGATATCTTAAAAATGCGCTTTCAAATTCACAATTGACTCCGGCAAAGACTACGTCTCTTAAATCCCAACTGGCTTCAACCATAAAGACCAATAATGATTATTATGCATTGATTCGCTCAGGATTCACAGCCCATTTTGATGCCACTCAGGTATATTTTGTACCGGACTCATTATTCAAAGCTTTTGAAGGTGGTAAAAAAGATGTTTTCTTAAACGAAAATAATCAGGTGGATCCAACGATTCAATGCCTTACAGATGAATATTTTTTAATGATCCAAAGCGAACATGCAGAACAATTTCTATTGGTAAATAAAAATGGTAATCGCCTTGACAGTCCTTTTCCCTATAAAAAAAATACCTTCCTCCCTGGTTTTAAAAGGTTGCTGTCGAAAAAAAAATATATGCATAATCAGATCAAATGGTTTAACGAAAAATTAATCGATCTTTCGTTTTTCCACAAAAAATTAAAAAGATAATGAGGAACATTTCCTATTGGTTTGTGCTATTTTTATCCTTAACCCTTTGGCAATGTAAACATAAGACAGCACCAGACACAGAGCCTGTAGCCAATAAGGAAACTTTGAAAGCTGAAGCCCCTTTTCAAAAACCAACAGAACCCGCAGAAACCAGGACTTCAGATATACCGGATGACTGGGATGAAGTGAATACCTCATCCAGCGGAATTTTGCTCGACATCCGGTATGCCACCACCAATAATTTTACCAAAAAACAGATTTATGACTGCGCCAGATGCTTTCTCAGACCTGAGGCTATCTTAAAGATCAGCAAAATACAACAGGAACTAAAGGATAAATATGGCTATGGACTTAAGGTGTTTGATTGTTTCAGACCTGGGCCATACCAACATCGATTATGGGATATCGTGCCCAACCCCGACTATGTGACGCCACCCGAAAAAGGGTCCATGCACAGCCGTGGTCTTGCCGTAGATCTTACTATAGTGGATGAGCAAGGCACAGCATTGGATATGGGTACAGACTATGACTTTTTTGGAAAAGAAGCGCATCATGACTATAAAGGCTTTTCCGCAGAAATCAATAAAAATCGTACTTTACTGAAGACTATGATGGAACAAAATGGTTTTGCTTCCATCCGTACAGAATGGTGGCACTACAGCTACAGCGGCAAATCCTACCCTCTCGATGACTGGGTTTGGGACTGCAGGTAGGTATGATGTAGGTGGAATGGCGTAAATCGATGGATAAAACTGTATTTCTTAAAAAAAAATTACCAATTTATCAGCATCTATTGCTTTGCATTTCAATGTGTAGATAAATTTAAATACACACTTAAACTCATACATTATTTATTCTCACCTTGCTTTTATCTTCACATGACTGTCAATCTTACTATCTAGCTGTAAAAGCCCCAATGACTGACCCGGAAAATGCCATATTATATGGGTCTAACTCAAATCTTCCTAATTAATAGCAAATTTTTCGATTTTGCTATTTCTAAAAAAAGACTTGTATAGTTTTTCCAGGACTAATGGTTGACCATATAACACTTTTTCAGGACGGGACAAGCAAAGCTATTCCTTCTAAGATGGTTGACTGATAGTGTATGGATAATGTATGGATGATGTATAGATATTCTATAGATAAAGTATGGATAAAGTATGGATGATGTATGGATGATGTATGAATCATTAAAAAAAAACTTTACCTAAACTGGACGGTAACAGGTAATTCGTACGCTTATAATTAATACTAGAAAGCTGTTATATCTCCCTAAATTTGATTTCCGGTTGGGATATGAATTTTAATGGATAAAATGTTGGTATTGGAGTAGCAGAAATTTAATTACACCTTCCGGGACAAAACAACTCCGGGTTTCCTAAAAAAAAAGTGCTTCTAAATAATGGAATTTTACAAATGATTTGTTTTACAAAATAATAAATGGTAATCATTCCATTTTATTCTGTCAAAGCAAATCAAAATATTTTTAATTTCTTTATTATAAAAGAATTAAGTTTATCTTTGTGGCGATTTTCAAAAACATCTAAAATTTCATAAACATATTTCAATCAACATGGCTAATACAGGGCATATAAAACAAATCATCGGGCCGGTAGTGGACGTTAGTTTTGCAGGTGAAAACAGCAAATTACCTGAAATCTTCAGTGCTTTATCCATCAAAAGACAAAATGGCGAAACCCTCATTCTGGAAGTACAACAACACCTCGGTGAAGACAGTATCAGAGCGGTGTCCATGGATTCGACAGACGGACTGACCAGAGGAATGGAAGTAGTGGATATGGAGGAGACTATATCAATGCCCATCGGTGACCAGATCAAAGGACGTGTGTTCAATGTGGTAGGTGACCCTATCGATGGTTTAGCTCCCCTGGACAAAACGAACAGAAAAAGCATTCACAACAAACCACCAAGATTTGAAGACCTGTCCACAGAAAATGAAGTATTATACACAGGAATCAAAGTAATTGACCTGATCGAACCATACTCCAAAGGAGGTAAGATCGGACTATTCGGTGGCGCCGGTGTAGGTAAAACCGTATTGATTCAGGAACTGATCAACAATATTGCCAAAGCATATAACGGTATATCGGTATTTGCAGGTGTGGGAGAGCGTACGAGAGAAGGAAATGACTTATTGAGAGAAATGCTCGAATCCGGCATCATCAGTTACGGAGAAGGCTTTATGCATTCCATGGAAGAAGGCGGTTGGGATTTAAGTAAAGTCAAGAAAGAAGATCTGTTAGAATCCAAAGCAACCTTTGTATTTGGTCAGATGAACGAACCTCCCGGAGCAAGGGCAAGAGTTGCACTGTCAGGACTGACTCTTGCAGAATATTACAGAGACGGTGATTTAAGTGATCCAAACGGTGGTAAAGACATCCTGTTTTTTATAGATAATATCTTCAGGTTTACCCAGGCAGGCTCTGAAGTATCTGCTCTTTTGGGAAGGATGCCGTCTGCAGTGGGATATCAGCCTACATTGGCCACAGAAATGGGTCAGATGCAAGAGCGAATCACTTCAACCAAGAGAGGTTCTATTACGTCAGTACAAGCAGTATATGTCCCTGCAGATGACCTTACAGATCCTGCTCCGGCTACTACATTTGCACACCTTGATGCCACTACGGTACTGAGCAGAAAAATTGCTTCTCTCGGTATCTATCCTGCTGTGGATCCTCTGGATTCTACATCAAGAATTCTTGATCCTGCTATCATAGGAGAAGATCATTACAATTGTGCTCAAAGGGTAAAAATGATCCTGCAAAGATACAATGAACTGCAGGACATCATCGCCATTCTGGGAATGGAAGAGCTTTCAGAAGAAGATAAACTGGTGGTGTATCGAGCCAGAAAAGTACAGAGATTTCTTTCTCAACCCTTTCACGTGGCAGAACAATTCACCGGAATACCAGGAGTACTGGTGCCGATAGAAGAGACCATTAAAGGTTTTAACATGATCATGGATGGTGAACTGGACAAATATCCTGAAGCAGCATTCAACCTGAAAGGTCCAATCGAAGATGTGATCACCACAGGAGAAAAAATGCTGGCTGATGCAGTTGCAAATGCATAATCAATCACTTTCAGTAATACAAACAGATCTAATATGAACTTAGTAGTTTTAACACCTGAAAAGGAAATATTTCACGGGGAGGTTACTTCAGTAAAAGTTCCCGGAATCAACGGACAGTTTGAAATACTTCAAAACCACGCAGCAATTGTGGCTGCACTTGGTAAAGGTGAGGTGCGTATTCTGAATGATAAGGGTGAAAATAAAACATTTCATATCCAGAAAGGATTCATCGAAGTGCTCAAAAATGAAGTCTCACTTCTAGTACGGGGAGTAAAAGAATAGTTTAAAAAATCAACCATACATCAGGCCGGATTTCAGTAATGTGATCCGGCCTTTTTTGTGCATTTTACTGTGTATATAAAGTGGACATAAATAAAAATGCCTGCCTGAAATTCTTTTACTTCAGACAGGCGGTTCCCATTTACGAATAAAAATACAGATGTATTTTATCTTACAGAGACTGTAACGCCTCTTTTATTTCTTTTAATGACCTTTTTTCTGGTTTAATACTCATATTAGTATCATTTTCTAATACAGCATTTGTCATGCCAAAAAAGTAATTTTCCTGACCTAAGTCTGATATTACTACAAATTTTCCCCTTATCCCTTTTTGAAATAGGATTTGGTGTGCACAAAGGGACCAGTCACCGGCACTATTTTGATTTACTTTTAAGACCGAATTAGTCTGATCAGCAATAAAATATACTAAACTGTTGTGCGAATTAAATTCATGGGGAATTTCTACACATATATCTCCTTTAAGTTCAGTATCCGGTTCCGGATAGCTCCCCAGAGAAATCCAGCTGGTAGCGGCATGGACAGGCAATTTGAATCCATTAATGATGGTTGAACCTTCATTATGATTTACCTTCCAATCTGAAATGTCAATCATATTTAATGACCCATCAGGTCTTCTCCACTCAATATTATTATTTTCATCTGCACTTCCTTCAAAAAACTCAAATCCGTTTTTAGGACTCACTCTGTTTTCTGGCAGGTATATAAAAATTGGCTCATTAATGACAATACTCTCATTCTCCTGACTGATGTTCAGGTAAACCAACTTCCTGCCGTCAAAGAGCCTTCCTTTATACAAGGTGGAAGGTGCAGACAACATATTTGATTTCTGTCCGCTAAATTCCTTAAATTCAATTTTAATATCTCCACTTACTGGTTCGCCGTTTAGCGTGGTTAATCCGTTCTCTGGGATTTCAATAATACTGCCTTCAGGACCAAAAAAAATAAAAGGAAAGGCCCCCAACTTAATGTGGTAGATTTTTGGATTGCCTATGATTTGAGATAAAATTACTTCCTGATTGATGGAATAATTTTGATCCGGTATAAATATTTTTTCATCCTTTGCACAGGAAAAAAGAACCAGAGACGCCAGACATAAAAATATATTATTTACTTTCACTACAAGCTATGTATAATTAACCAATTTGTTTTCGTTAATATGATGCCCGAAGTGTGTAATTCGCTGCTTAAGGAAATGTTAAAATTTATACCGAATACCGGTAGTCATACCAAACGTATTGTACCTCTGGCTCAAAGGATAACTATCCAGCGTCATACTTTCGGTTTGAATCCTTGCATTTGGTTCAAGGAGCAAATCCAGAGATGATGTCAGATGGTAAGCGAGACTTACCCCGGCATAAACACTGATTCCAAGTTGATTTTTAAATGTTTTAATCCCTTCTTCTGTTCCTTTGGTGAATGCGACAGGAGTAGATTCATCAGGTGAAAGAAACATTCCTTTCTGACTTTGAGTCAAATTGATGTACAATCCTGAAATGGCTGAGAGACTGAATTTATTATTTGCCAGCAGCGTGTATCTTGCCAATATAGGGATGTCCAATGTCCTGTACTTATTATATACTTTCAACTTTGAAGTACCGGGAACTATGATTAATTCCTCAGTAATAATACTGTCCACTATTTTACCATTCTGATATATATAATCCTTAATGGTAATTATCCTTGTTTGATTGGATTCAGGATCAGTGTATTCAAATTTTTCATTTATCTGGCTGTAATTTAATCCGGTGTGCAAATTCCATCTGTAGCTTATATTGTATCCAAACCTTATTCCGGCTGAAAATGAATAATTGCCATGTTCCGTTTGGTTTCTCATATCCAGATAAGATGAAGATCCTCCGGATTTAAGAGAAAGATGACGTGAGGTATAATCATGTGAAATATAGCCATCCAGACTGATATCCTGTGTGTCAAATACAAATGGGCAGGAAGCTACAGGTTTACTTTTCTGGAAAAAAGGAGTTTCATATGTAATTAGTCTGTGAATTTTGAGTTTGTTTGAAGCCAGTTTGTTACCAAGTGTCTCAATATCAATATGTTGCCTGT
>JACMLK010000152.1 GCA_014379665.1 Saprospiraceae bacterium
ATGGATCAGTTCCGCTACAGATCCGAATTTAGGTGGCGTAAATAATTTCAGGGCATTATCTACCAGATCCGGATTGCTTACCAAACTCGGTAAAACTCAGGACGCAGAAAAATTTATGTCGCAAGCCATGGATAATGGCACTGCTATTGAATTGCATCAATACGGAAGACAATTGCTCGGCCAGAAAAAATATGCAGAAGCTTTGGTGGTATTTGTTAAAAATTTTAAGAAAAATAATGGAGCCTGGCCTACTAATGTCGGACTGATGAGAGGATACTCTGCGACAGGTGATCTCAAGAAGGCTTTGGAACATGCAAGATTAGCATTGCCACAAGCTCCGGACGATATTAATAAAAGAAACATCGAAGCTTCTATCAAGACGCTTGAAAACGGTAAATCAATTTAATATCTATATGACATTTTGGGTTTAGTTTCCATTTGATTTTTAAAGCTGTAAGTAGAGTCTACTTATGAGTCAGATGCAATAGCTCATCATCAATCATTGGATCCCAATTACTCTTATTAAGAGCATACATCCAACGTACTCGCATACTACGTCTGTTTTGTATTCTGTTCTATTCAGATCATTGCCAAATAATCTGTTTATTTTCCTGTTAAATATTTCATAAAATTGTCATCTTCAAGACTTCCTTTCCATAAATCACCCACAATGGGTGATTTGGCTGCTGCGGCTATAACCTACCTTTGTTTTGTCAGGAAAAAATATTGAAGTTTAATTATAAACAATAATATTTCTCTTCTCTGAAATAATCGTGGAAGTTATTTTTTATCACCATAATCATTTTAAGTATGTTAAAGTATTTTACAAATTTCGTTTGTTTTGGATTGTTGGTATTACCTGTGCTAACAGATGGACAAAAAATCAATACCATTCGTATCAACAATCCAGCGGGGATCGCCGGAGATTATCAAATTGAGAGATTTCCATGGTCTCCAAAGATTAACAATGTCTTGACCGCTAATTGTCTTTATGCAGTTGACGGTACGGCACCAGTTAATGATGCCTGCCAGGAAGTAACCAATAATCTTACAGGAAACATAGCCTTCATAGACAGAGGTATTTGCGGCATTTCTGACAAAATGCTAAAGGCACAACAAAAAGGAGCCATTTCCGTCATTATTTGCAACACATCAACCGGAGCACCAGCAAGTACTGTCGGAGCAGGCACAGCTGCAACTCAACTCGTAATCGGTGGTTATATGATGTCTTTTATTGACTGTCAGAAAATAAAGAC
Source organism: Saprospiraceae bacterium (assembly GCA_014379665.1). Lineage (GTDB taxonomy): Bacteria > Bacteroidota > Bacteroidia > Chitinophagales > Saprospiraceae > OLB9. Next base: position 1,257 of record JACMLK010000152.1, read on the forward strand.
GCAGATTCTTGCATCAGGAGTCAATGCTACATTGCTACATATACCCTGCACACCGGTGGTTGAATATGCGGATAACACGATTTGGGGCAATTTAGCGGGTCAGGGAGATTTTAATGGAGGGTTGAATGATTGGGTAGTTGATAATGCCACGACCTGGGAATGGAATGAAGACGGGGACATTTCCAAAGGACTTTTTGGTGATGTGCAGATGACTTCCCTTACATCCTGCAATGGTGTGATGGAGTTTAACAGTGATTATCTGGATCAGAATGGATTGTGTCCCGCACCTTGTACAGGATCATTAATATCACCCATAATCAACCTGCCTCCTGATCTGGATGGGATAGCAGTAGAGTTTTCGCAGGCACTCAGACAATTTGAAAGTGAATTCAGGGTTATTTTCAGCAGGGATGGCGGAATGAACTGGCCGGACACGATCAGAATCAATGAAAATGATTTTTATACCAACGATTTTGCAACCCCATTTGACCGCGTAAAACTCCCCTTACCGGGATATCAGAATGCATCCAGACTCAGATTTAAATTTGAATACACGGGCAACTATTATTACTGGGCAATTGATGATGTGGTAGTCCTTGATGAAAAGCCATATAGTGACGTGGCTATCAGGCAATATTTTGTAGCCGTACCACCATCCTTCAAGATTCCAGTCAGTCAGATACAGGAGATTCCTCTTATGGCAGATGTAGGCAACGATGGTAATCTTGATGCTGAAGATGTGGTTTTAAAAGCCACCCTGACTAAAGGTTTCACTCCTGAAGGAGAGGTGATTCAGACTTTTGAAAAATATTATCCTTTGATTGCAGCGTACAGCAATGTTGAAAATCTGCCATTTGACCAAACTTGTACTCCTCCGGCTGTTGTTGGAAATTACAATATTGCCTATGAAATAGATGCTCCCGAAGATGCTGACTTTGAGAATAATGTGTATGATGTGAATTTCATGGTCACGCCGCATACCTTTGGCAAATTGATATCTGAAGCAGAACAAGGAGTAAATTACATGGGCAACGTGATGAATAGCCTCACCTATTGGAACAATCAAAAACATTATTCTGTGGGGAATGCCTTTTATGTAAAAAACAGTACATCTAATGGCAAAGATCTCATTGTCTCAAATATACGGTTTGGACTTGTAAATCCATTGAATGAAATTGAAAATTCAGCCGTTAAGGTAGATTTATATGAATGGGATGATATTGATGGTGATGGTGCAATTGATTTGTCAGAAAAAATACTTGTTGGTACAAATTCGGTATTTATTTCGGGGGATATTACCAATCTTCGTTCCATCGAAACACAAGTATTTGTGCCTGACATTGATGGGAGTATAACTGATGATCCGGTCCGACTTAAAGCGGCGACAACATATGTAGTCATGCTGCATACAGAGCCTTCAAATCCGGGAGGTCAGCAAATGCAGTTTTTAGGTGTAGACAACAGATCCCGTGAAAATTTTTACAGAAATGTTTATTATGGCGCTACCGATCTGGCTTTCGATTCACTTGGTTTGAAAAGATATTCAACGTCATTCGGGGAAGTGGGTTTGGACGCAAGTGATTCACAAAACAGGGAATTTGTAAGTATTTCTACCAAGACTGCTTTTATCGAAATAGATCTGGCAGAGACTTCATCTGTAACTGAGAACACAAACATTATCAGTGCATTAGTTTATCCGAATCCTGCATCTGACAAGATACATATTGATATAGAGGATAAAAATTATTCAGGACGTTTGGAAGTAAATTTAACAGATTCGCAGGGGAAAACAATGGTCAGCAAGATATATAAATTATCTGGTGGAAATCAGGCGTCGTTAGACGTTTCTAATATTGCCAAAGGAATGTATACGTTGTCCATCCGGACAGCTAAAGGATTAATATCGCGAAAAGTCGTGGTCTTATAAAAATGATAGATTTGGTTTATCATTAGTTAATAATCATTATGCAGACTGAGAAATTTAATCCATGTCTAATTCAGTTATTTCTTAACCATTTAAATTAATTAAGATGAAATCCTTAAGATTATTGTTGGGCAAAATTGCCATTATTCTTGCCATCACCAGCGTAACCGGTTTCAGTGCTGCTATTGAAAAAAAATCTGAGGTTGTACAAATAAAAGATTTATTAAATAGCATTGACTTTAGAAGGTTTTCTGAATTGCCTTTAGATGTAAGAATCAGTTTTATCATAAATGGCAAAAATGAGTTAATCGTAGTGGGAACCAATAATAAAAGTATAGATCATGTCATAAAAAGTGCGTTAAATTATAAAAAGATATCAGTGTCTGAACTTTTGTATGAAAAAATTTACACAGTACCTGTAAAAATAAATGTATAAAATATCATGGATTCACTTTTATAAGTTTCCATTATTTTAAATGCAAGTCCAATATTTGAAATGATAAAAGTTATTATTATTGAAGCAGAACCATTGGCGAGAGAAATTCTTGAATGTTATATTTCCCGAACGCCTTATATGACCATAGTCCAATCATGTCAAAACGCATTTGAGGCCAGGGATGCACTGAATAATAATGACATTGATCTGTTATTTTTAAATACGCATCTGCCTGTCTTATCCGGTATTGATTTTTTGAGATCTCTGGATGATCCTCCTTTAGTCATATTTACCTCAGCTTCCAAAGAATGTGCGGTCACAGGTTTTGAGCTAAATGCTTTGGATTACCTGCTTAAACCATTTTCTTTTGAAAGATTTTTAACAGCAAGTGAAAAGGGTAGGGTTAAAATTTCTTCAAAACAGATGTACAGTCCAAATCATTCAATTGAAACAATGGAACATAGTTTTGAAGTAAAAGCTGACCGAAAGTTTGTGAAGATTAATTATAACGAAGTGTTGTATATCAAAGGCCTGAAAGATTATGTGATCATAAAGCAGGACTCAGGTCAAATCATTTCACTACAAACGATGAAGATATTAGAGGAGTTATTGCCAACTTCCATATTTAAACGAATCCATAAATCTTATATCATCAATCTCGAAAAAATAACGGCCCTTGACCGAACCAAGGTAGAAATTAAAATAGCTGACAACATCAGAGAAATTCCGATCGGCAGGACTTACAGAGATGACCTGTATGGTAAATTCCTGGCTGTCAATTTTAGTAGTACGGCCTGAACCAACCCGGATCGATTTTAAAATCGAGCCCTAATTATATTTCCTTCCCTGTCTATTGACATATAGCCCCTTATGGTCGTTCAAGTCTTTACTGGACTTACAGGGCAGGACGATGGTGGCCTGATACATCAGACCGATATTGTTCTGACAAGTGTGTCTGCGACCCAAAATTAACCTAAAATACCCTGCCGGGATATTCAACCCCTATTATTTCATTATGCTTACCCTTTTTTACATTCCTAAAATTTTTATCTTTGCATCCTTAAAGAGACATCTTATATGCATATCGAAAATAACAGGTACCTGCTGGAAGGAAATGTTGATCCTTTGAAACTAGCTGAAAAATATGACTGCCCGTTGTATATTTATGAAACTGCGGTCATGAAAAGACAATATAAAAGGTTAATGGATGCCTTTGATCTGAAAAAACTGAAAATTAATTATGCCTGTAAAGCACTTAATAATATTTCTGTTCTCCGGTATTTTAAGTCGCTGGGTTCAGGATTGGATACGGTATCCATACAGGAGGTTAAGATTGGGTTAATGGCAGGATTTTTACCAGAAGAAATTATGTTTACTCCCAATTGTGTTTCAATAGAAGAAATAGCTCTTGCGGTTGAATTAGGAGTAAAAATTAACATTGATAATCTATCCATTCTGGAACAGTTTGGTCATTTGTACCCCGATTATCCTGTCTGTATACGGATCAATCCTCATATCATGGGAGGTGGAAACAGCAAAATAAGTGTCGGCCACATTGATTCCAAATTCGGAATATCATTCCATCAGACACCACACATACACAGGATAATCAAAGCACATGATATGCTTATAGAAGGTATTCACATGCATACCGGAAGTGATATTCTTGACATTGACGTATTCCTGCAGGGTGCAGAAATTCTCTTTCAGGTAGCCGAAGAATTTAAGGATCTTCAATACATTGATTTTGGCAGCGGTTTCAAAGTGCCGTATAAGGAAGAAGATATTGAGACAGATATTGAAGAGTTGGGTGAGAAAATCACCACTAGATTCCAAGAGTTTTGTACCTCTTATGGCCGGGACCTGACGCTGATGTTTGAGCCGGGGAAATTTCTGGTGAGTGAATCAGGCATATTTCTGACCAAGGTCAATGTCGTCAAACAAACCACATCCACTGTTTTTGCAGGGGTGGATTCCGGATTGAATCATCTGATACGACCAATGCTTTATGATGCCTACCATAAGATAGTCAATATCTCCAAAACGGAAGGTAGATCCAGAATTTACACCGTAGTCGGCTATATATGTGAGACGGATACCTTCGGAGTTAACCGAAAAATGACGGAGATCAATGAAGGGGATATCCTGGCTTTTTATAATGCAGGCGCTTATTGTTACACCATGGCATCCAATTACAATTCAAGATACAGACCTGCTGAGGTTCTGGTTCATGAAGGAAAGGATTATCTGATCAGGAGGAGAGAAAATATGGATGATCTTGTCAAGACTCAAGTTGTTGTCGATATATTCGAAAATCAGGAAGTCAGTGTCTGATAAAATTATTGACTCCAAGGATATGTCATGTCCTTACCAATACAAACCGTAGCTTTTTTTAAAACAACTAGTTGATATTTTCAGCACTCAAAAGTAAAGAAGTAAATATGCAAAGGACAATTTTCAAATGTTTTGTAGTCACTCTTACACTTATGGCCTTTATGATGATGTCCTGTACTCCTGAAACGGAAATCATAGATTTCAATGGTAAAAGAGTAAAAGAAATTATATCCAATATGGTCGTTACTGAAGATAGTCAACGACTAGTACTTAATGAAGATAGTATTTCAAAAATTTTCTATCTTATCAGACATGCTGAAAAAGACACTTCTGTCAAAACAGAACCTCTATTAAGTGAGGCAGGGCTTTTAAGGGCTACCAGACTAGCAGATATTATGCGTGGGACCAGGGTAGACGCCATATATTCTACCATGACGTTACGTACCATGTTTACAGTGGATTCTTTGGCTGACATTAAGGCCATGACCATACTTCCGTATGACAACAAGACAATAAAGGAGACAATGGAATCCATCAGAAAATCCGACGAATTCAACAGAATATTTATAGTTGGTCATTCCAATACCATACCTTCTATCACGAATTCACTTGCTGGAAGGGATATTTTTACCAAGACTTTTAATGAATCAGATTATGAAAATTTTATCATTGTGGTTGCGAATAAATCAGGCACAACAGATGTGTATACGCTGAAGTATTGATCTTCGGATTTAATCCTAACATAAAACAGATTAATCAATAACAGGAATTCTGAATTCTACTTTTCAAATTATACATTTTAAAATGATTTCACCAAGATATAGTCCTTCCGAAACAGAACATAAGTGGTACAGCTATTGGATGGAAAATAAGTATTTTCATTCAGAACCGGATAAAAGAGAACCGTATTGCATTATTATTCCGCCACCCAATGTCACCGGAGTTTTGCATATGGGTCATATGCTAAACAATACCATACAGGATATCCTCATCCGTAAAGCCCGAATGGATGGCAAAAATGCTTGCTGGGTGCCCGGTACTGACCATGCATCTATTGCTACCGAAGCCAAAGTGGTGAAAATGCTTCGAGAACAAGGTATTAAAAAAGGAGATCTTTCCAGAGAAAAGTTTCTTGAGCATGCCTGGGAATGGAAGGTGAAATACGGAGGTATTATTCTTGAACAACTCAAAAAACTCGGAGCTTCGTGCGATTGGGAACGGACTGCATTTACCATGGACGAAACCCGTTCCGATGCAGTTATAAAGGTATTTGTTGATCTCTACAGGAAAAATAAGCTGTATCGGGGTAAAAGAATGGTCAATTGGGACCCTGAAGCAAAAACAGTACTATCCAATGAAGAAGTGATCTATGGTTTGGAACAGTCCAAACTTTACTTTGTCAGATATCAGGTAGCTGATACCAATGAATTTATATCCATAGCAACCACCAGACCGGAGACCATCCCGGGAGATACAGCGGTAGCAGTACATCCTGATGATCCAAGATATGCACACCTTAAAGGGGCTAAGGTTATAGTTCCTGTGATCGGGAGAATAATCCCTTTGATTCAGGATGATTATGTCGATATAGAATTTGGTACCGGTGCTCTTAAAGTCACCCCGGCACATGATGTCAATGACTATGAAATCGGTAAGCGGCATGATCTGGCAGTAGTTGATGTTTTTAATGAAGATGGAACGATGAGTGAAGAGGCAGGAATATATGCAGGCGAAGATCGATTTATAGTGCGAAAAAAGTTTGTCAAAGATCTGAGAGATGCAGGTCACATAGATAAAGAAGAAGATTATCAGAATAACGTAGGTCGTTCAGAACGAACTAATTCGGTAGTTGAACCCAGACTTTCACTTCAGTGGTATGTGGATATGAAAGCATTGGCAGGACCGGCATCGGAAGCTGTGGCAAATGATGAAGTATCATTCTTTCCAAAGAATCAAAAAAATATCTACCGGCATTGGATGGACAATATCAAAGACTGGTGTATATCGCGTCAGCTCTGGTGGGGACACAGAATACCGGCTTACTATTATCAGGAAGATGTGTTTATAGCTGAAACATTTGAGGAAGCTTTTATAATGGCCAGGGAAAAGTATCCCGCTATTGCACCCAATGATCTGAAGCAGGATGAGGATGTACTAGATACCTGGTTTTCATCATGGTTATGGCCCATATCTGTATTTGATGGATTCAGGGACAGAAAGGAACTCGACTATTACTATCCAACATCTGTGTTAGTGACTGGTTGGGATATTATTTTCCTTTGGGTAGCCCGTATGGTTATGGCCGGATATGAATGGGAAGGCAAAAGACCATTTAAAGATGTCTATTTCACCGGGATGGTGCGTGATAAACAGCGTCGTAAAATGTCCAAGCAACTTGGTAACAGTCCGGATGCACTTCAACTCATTACAGAATTTGGAGCAGATGGGGTCAGATTTGGTATGATGTCCTGTTCACCAGCAGGTGGTGACTTATTATTTGATGAAAAATTGTGCGAACAGGGACGTAATTTCAGTAATAAACTATGGAATGCGCTTCGATTAGTAGATGGATGGGAATCAGATCAAAAAGCACCATTAAATGATGCAGATGCGCTGGCATTTGAGTGGATGCAGCAAAAACTGACATCACTTGCATCAGACGTGGACAAAAACTTTAAAGAATACCGACTTTCAGAAGCATTGATGAGCATTTACAACTTCGTTTGGACAGATTTCTGTTCGTGGTATCTTGAGATGGTAAAACCAGCGTATGAGACTCCAATATCACATCAGGCTAAAACCAACACCATAGTACTTTTCAGTCAATTGTGCTCACTTATGCATCCTTTTATGCCTTTTATCACCGAAGAAATATGGCACGCACTCAGGGAAAGAACAAAGGGTGAAGACTGTATTTTAAGCAGTTACCCCAAAGCCGGCCATTTTAATCAAGCGGTCATTGACAGAGTAGAACAAGCCAAAGACATTATTACCGGTATTCGTGATATCCGCAACAAAAACGCTATCAAAATGAAAGATGAACTGGAAGTATTTATGGTCAAAAGTAGTAGATCTGTTGCATTATTGGATCAGAAAGGTTGGGCGGACATATGTGTGAAGTTAGGAAACCTAAAAAATATTGCCATCACTACGGATGAAAATACAAAAGGTATCGGTTTTATTTCCGGAACTGAGAAGTGTATCATTGTCATTGAACAGGTCATGGATATTGACTCACAAATCGAAGAAAAGAAAAAAGAACTAATTTATCAGAGGGGATTTGTATCATCGGTGGAAGCTAAACTAAACAACGAACGTTTTATGGGCGGAGCTCCTGTAGATGTAGTGGATAAAGAAAGAGCCAAAATGGCTGATGGACTTGAAAGGATCAGAATTTTGGAAGAAGATATGATCAGGTTGGAGGGTATGAAGAAATAAATTTCAGTATAGATTACTTTTCAGGTTGCGAAGACATCTTGCCCGTCTGCAATGCTTTGATGATAGTTATCCGACTTAATCCGGAGCAGGACTGAAGTCAGAAATTCAAAATTAATGCATCGAAATTAAAAAAAACTTCGAAGATCAGTATTTGCCTTGTTCTTCGAACTCACCTTAAATAAAAAAGCCCGAACACAGCCGGGCTTTTTTATATCAAGTTACTTTCAAAGATTATTCATTGTCTTCATCGTCATAGTCTTCCGGCTCATCATCGGCAATCATGTCGAGGTCTTCATCATCTGTGAATACATCTTCATCATCTTCGTCAATATCCAGTTCTGTTTCATCAAGTTCTTTGATGACATCGAGTTCTGAGAATATTTTATCAAGATCATCATCATCGATTTCTGCAGCTACCTTGGTGGTAGTGGATGGCTTTTTAATTACTTTTGTAATGATTACAGGCTTTTTAGGTTCTGATTTTCTGACCGGTTTGACATCATCTTCATCTTCCAGATCGTCAAATCCACGTTGTCTATCTTTTGGTACCATCTGAACATCTTTCATTTCAGATTGCGTTTTGGCCGTTACGGATTTTGTAGTGGTAGGTACTGCTAAAAGTCTTTTCTTATCGATAAGCTCCCCTGTCACTACACAGATACCATATGATTTGTTATTGATTCGAATAAGGGCATTCTCGAGATCCTGAATGTATTTGCGTTGATGATTTGCCATATTATTGAGCATTTCCACTTCCGTCTGAATGGACGAAAAGTCAGTAATATCTTTTGCAAAATCATCATTGTTATTTTCAGTGATATCCTTAAGCTGTTCCTTCAGACTCAAATATTGAGATCTGGCTTTTTCCAATTTATTGTCAATGATTGATTTGAAATCTCTTAATTCATCATCACTGTACCTAGTAGTAACATTTGAAGGTGTAGACATGTTTCTATTGTTTTTCTAAAAATCGTGCAATATTAGACCTTAAATATCATATTACAAAAAAAAGTTTCATGTTACTTCTATTTTTTGTAAAATTTTAACAAAAGTATATATATTCGCTCCTTAAGTTGCAAGATTACGCATTAATAATCTGTGATAGAAGGATAATTTATGCCTTTGTTAACATAATCGGTTAAAATAGTATGATAAAAGATTTCAAATTTTCAGATCGTTGGATGAATTACGTGTTTTATGGCCTCGTAATCGTACTGTTATATCCCATTTTAATCAATAAATGGTTTGTATCCGGTGACGGACCTTGTCACCTGTATAATGCAAAAGTGCTCAAGGATATGATCTTAGGTCAGGAATCTCCCTTTTATGAAACATTCTACAGATTCAATTTTACATTAGCTCCTAATTTATTTGATCATATCGTACTCGGTATTCTTCAAATGATATTTTCACCTTCCCTATCAGAAAGATTATTTCTTAGTATGTATATCCTGATGTTTTGTTTTGGTGTCAGATTTTTGATGAATGAAATTCAGCCAAAGAGTACCTGGGCGGCTATTCCGGTATTAATCTTTGTTTACCATCACCTGTTGCTAAAAGGTTTTTTTAATTTCTCTTTTAGTATAGCTGCCAGTTTCTGGGTAATTGGATACTGGTTAAAACACAGAGACAGTTTTAAACTAAAACAAAGTCTGATATTGTGTATTCTTTTTATCCTTAATTATTTTATGCACCCTATAGGTTTTGTTTTTGGGGTAGTGGGGATAATTCTTATTGGGTTCACCGCAACAATAACAGCCATGTTGCGGGAGGATGCGAACATCATTTTATTTACAAAAATGAAGGCCTGGTTACCATCATTATTGGCATTACTGCCTGCAGTACTATTTTTTTA
>JACMLK010000153.1 GCA_014379665.1 Saprospiraceae bacterium
TAAAAATTACCCAATTAAGGGGATAAAATAAATAATCTCCTTATCTTTTTGTTTGCTGCTTTTGACGAAATATTGTCATACCTTTGACACCAACCTTCAAAATTCGTGTATTATGAACAAACAAATCAACTATCCAATCGAATTTGAATTTAAAATATTGGCACTTTCACCACAATTTTATGTCAGGGATGCCGAGGGAAGGGAGATAGCTTACGTAAAACAAAAACTATTTAAACTCAAAGAAGACATATCTGTATTTGAAAACGAAAGCCAGGCCAATGTCATCTATACCATCAAAGCTAATAAATGGATAGACTGGTCTGCTTCATATCTGATGACGGATGCTTCCGGTACTCATATAGGTAAAATGGGAAGAAAGGGTGCCCGATCTCTCTGGAAAGCTACCTATGAGATTTTTGATGAACACGATGCAATGGAATTCAAAATAGAAGAAGAAAATGCTTTTGTTAAAATAATGGATGGCGTATTTTCAAGTGTTCCTATACTGGGAATTTTTACGGGGTATGTATTCAATCCTACCTATAATATTTTCAGAAAAGATGGAAGTAAAGTAGCTCATTTTGTCAAAGAAGCATCTTTTTTAGGTAAAAAATTCAAGCTTCATCAGGATGAAGAACTAAACGTTCAGGAAGAGGAACGCATCATTCTGAGTCTGATGATGATGATTTTACTGGAAAGAAGCAGAGGATAAACGATGCTCCGGTCGGATGACTCACAGGCATCCAACCGGTATGCAAAGGACTCTTTCCGGTAATCGTAGCAGCGTGACGGCGACGAGCCGTCCGAACGCCTTTATGTACCTTAATTTATTTATCGAGTTCTACTACACCTGCTGCTTCAAAAATGGCACCGGATTGGTTTTTTATAACCGTATCAGGGTTACCGCTAAGCTTACAATTTGTCAGGGTGAGTTTTCCTTCATTGAGTAACAAGGGTTTGTCCAGTGAATTATTGGCCTGAATGAAATTGATATTATGACAACTTATATCACCCTCCTGATCGATAAGTATGGCAAAGGTAGAAGACATAAAGCCTGAGCTGTTCAGATTACTTCTTATCACCACATTATTTCCATTCTGGTCCATCAATACCAGACGTTTTTGAATACTGAACGGTGTAAGTAAGGTGATCGTATCAATATTGGATGCAAATCTGATGGTATCTCCATGCTGTGCACAATTCAATATAGCCCTTAATGTATTTTCACCATTATCCATCGCGTTTGACACTAATAAGGAATACACTTCATCAATAAGACCATCACAATCATCATCAATACCATTACAAACTTCTGTGGCATTCACATTACCATCTTTATTGTTTCGCACGACAATGAACTGACTAAAACCATTTACACCGTTGCCGGCACCAAAACTCACTCTTGAAGGTGGATAAGGATTATAGGATTCAGCAATATCCATCGCTGTTCCCCAGCTATTGCCTTCGGCAGATGTAGCTCTTTTGTAATATTCATAAAAGTTGACATCACAACCACCTGAAATATTGCCCGAATTAAAAAACTGTATGGAATCCAAGGTGGTAAATGTACTGTTTGTCCCGTAATTATTGACTATCCAATATGCATCCGGCGGGTAATAGGTGTCTGGAATCTGGTCAGGCAACTGATTTATTTTTGTAACCACTACATCACCATTGGGATAACTACCCCCAACAGGAAAATACATGTTAAGATCAGCTTCTCCAAAATGCTTAAGTCCTCCTGAATTTACTAAAAGACTGGCTGATTTGCCTCCGCCTAATGCCGCAGTTGAATTCGTTCTGGATGCTCCGCCAAATAATGTAGCATGGAGAACACCAATTTTATCAAACGCAGTACCTGAATTCTCGTTAAACTGAAAATAGCTTACTAAATTATTTCCGGCTTTACGGGTAAGGTGTCTCAATAATCTAATATCGTTTAATGTCATAGATTGATTATAAATGGAAACTTCATCTATCTGTCCCACAAAATTTCTTGAACTGTTTGTTCTGTCTCTTCCAAGCCTGAAATCAGTATCAAAAATAACAGAAGCGTGTGTCGCAACACGTGTATAAGCTACCCCATTCAGATAAATCGTCGCACTGGTAGGCGTAATGACCAATGCTACATGTGACCACACATTGGAAGGTAAGGTAGGACCTCCATTCCAGTTATAGGATCCGGGAGAATCCGCCCAATGGTATCCAAGCTGATTATTACTCTTTACATTAATCCCACACGCCCCGCCACTTCCCGAAAAAACCAAACCCGCATTGGTGACCTGAGTGCCGTTTGGTTTTAGCCAGCATGAAATCGTCAGTGTATTCGTGGTTATATTTAAAGGTGGTATGACAGCATAATCTGTGGACGCACTTAACAATAATGATTTGCCTGGAATGGTGTCCAACTGGCAAAGATTATCTACCATAATCATATTCGTGATAGTACGTGTTGAAGTTCCAAAATTATCAGTAACAGTCAGAGTCACATCATAGTTACCCGAAGTGGTGTAGGATACTTTGGGATTTCGGATAGTTGAGGTAGACGGAATTCCTCCGGGGAAACTCCATAACCAGGTCACTCCCTGGTCGGATACCACAGAATGATCTACAAAGTAAGCAGTATCCCGATCGCAATAAATTTTATCGGTATTGACTGAAGGGAAAGCTAATGGTATACTGTTTTCATAAAATTCTGATTCCCATACAGATCTGTTTGTGGCGTTTCTCAATTTTTGTGTTCTGTAATACCCTTCCATCCGGGTACTGTGTGTCATCGACGGGAGCCCCTGATTAAATATGACCCAATCCGGCATGGTTTGATTTTTATAAAAAACTCCTCGTCGTGTTCCGATATATAAACCGCCATTGGTCCCCTTCTGAAGAAAAAAGCCAGTGGGTGAGTGTCCGTTCAATCCTGAGCCACTGATATTCTGCCATGTACTTCCCCCATTGGATGAATAATACACTGAGTAACCATTAATATTACTATCATACATAGAAGTCCTGGTAATCCATACTTTCATTGGGTCAGTGTGATCCACCGCAATATCATAAGGTATCCATGTATTTCCATTTACCATTCCTGAAGAAGGTGTGATTTCTGTCCATACAGTGCCACCATTATCAGAGCGATAAATCCTTTTAAGTCCCCACCAATCCGGAAAAGTACAGGCATATATTACATTGGGATTGGACCAGCACTGATCCATGGCAGCCAGATTAGCCCCAAAATCATATAACTGAACGAAAGTCAATCCATTGTCTTTGGTTTGGTATAGTTTTGTTCCACTACCACTCAACCAATGACCATAATACGCCGGATGAATGAGCAGATCACTCGAAGCTCCTGTGATATAAGTATTGTTGGGTTTATTATTGAAAGCGCGGGTTACGGGACTGATGGTACGGTTGGATTTTAAAGTCTTTATATCGTACTGGCTGTACACCTGTCTGTCCAGCCCTGGATTAACAAAACCCATCGTACCGTCCCCGCCATCTGTACACAACCAATCATTAA
>JACMLK010000154.1 GCA_014379665.1 Saprospiraceae bacterium
AATAATAGCCGTTTTGATGCTTTGCTATTGAATCCTATGTTTTTTATACTTAAATTTGAGTTCTGATTTGAAAACAACATGAGCAAAAAGATGATAAACCCAAAAATCTTAATGTTATCTGCCTTAATGATGTGCTTCTCTTTGTGGAATTATGCGCAGATGACGATGCACAATTTTACGGTGACCGACTCTGATGGCCAGATACACAATTTGTATACATCGCATCTGGATCAGGGGAAAACAGTGGTCATCAAATTTTTCTTTACGACTTGCCCTCCCTGTATTGCCATCACGCCGCAATGGCAAAGTAAATATGTAGCCTGGGGTTCAGGAGATTATGATGTAGAGTTTATGGAAGCTTCCATTCTGACTTCAGACAGTAATGCCAAAGTCACCACTTTTAAAAACACTTACAACCTCACAATGGTGGGCATAGGCAATGACGGTAACGCATCTGATGTAACATTCCCCTTTATGAACGGTAACTATGGTTCATGGTGGGGTACGCCTTCATTTGCGGTCATCTCTCCCGACCGAACACTCAATTATCCTGTCTTTTTCGCGGAGTTGGATGCAGCCATCGCAGCTACAGGGGCAGAAATGCCGGGGCCTCAGGTACCGGATCCAACAACAGTACAACTCTTCCTTCAAACTTATAATGTAGATATACCTACCAACCACCTGAAGTTTTTTGTAAAACCAAAAAATACCGCCACCCCAAAAATAGAAATAACAAAAAACGGTTCGGGTAATTATGAATTCATATATCCTTCTGAAGAAATACCAGAGATGGTGGAACCGGAGATCATCATGGAAAGTGTGGGGCCTGCCTACACATCCAAAGTGTCAGCAGCTGACATAGTCACCATTCAAAAACACATACTTGGTCTGGAAACATTAAATCCACCCTACAAACAAGTGGCTTCAGATGTCACCAATGATGGCAAAATCACTGCTTTTGATTTAGTCAACATAAGAAAATTGATATTGGGTCTCATTACCGAATTTCCAAACGGAACACCTTCCTACAGAAGTATACCGTCGACACAAAATGTGATCGAGGATCCAGGCCACACCGTCATAGTGAATATGAGTATTGTTAAAATGGGAAATGTAAATTAAACTGATCGTCGAAGTTTGCAACTTCGATGCCATTTTACCTCAAGTTTCAAACCGTTACTGGTCTGTTAAATCAGGTCGATTCTGTCCTGAGGTCCAACTTCAATTCCACAGCAAAACATAGTGCGACTCCGCTGGAGTCGGAAGCATTATTTCTATTATTTCTAACATAATGCGACTTCTCTGAAGTCGTTATACCAATCATCCCTCCTATTTCAAAATAATCACATCCAATGCCTTTTCCTTAATTTTACTGTTAAGTTCGACAAGCATATGATCTTTTACATGATACCATGCTTTGAGTTCTTTATCAATTAAAGACGCCAATTCGTCTTTCACCTGTATCATGGATGCCGTCGGACCAAAATCATTGTCCCCCATACTCATCAGCGAGTTCAGATGCGCCAGTTTATTGGTAAGCCTTATTGGAAAATTCAACGGATCCTGACCGCTTTTGTTCTGGGTTTGGTAGAGGTTCTTTTCTACTAATGATACCATAGAATCCAATGTTGAAATAAAATCCTTTATACCGGCATCATTGATCTTCTCTGCATACGATTTGATTTGTAACTTCAATGACCTGATATCTGCTATGGCCTGGTGCGCTTCTGATACTTTATCATTTACGGATTTTAAAAAGTCAAATTGATTTTTGATTTCCTCATCTGATCCTTCTGACACCGGACTGATGATAATATTAAATTCCTGCTCCATCCATTGCTTACGGACGCTGAGCCCCACCTTATACTTTCCTGTTCCTGCTACAGGACCGGATAACGAACCCCACCAGAGAATCATTCCGTCAAATTTTTTAGCCGGAGGATAATCCATCCTCCAGGTAAATATATTTCCACCTTTTTGCACTTTTAATTTATCGCGTTCTTCTTTAGCAAAATTGGAATAAGTGCGTATGGTATCTCCGTTTTCTTCAAAATAAGTGAGTAATACAGTATCTTTCAACTGATCAAACTCGTGTAAATAAAAGTGAGTCATCACGCCTCCGGGATGATTTGTCCCTTCTGTTTTATTTTCAAGGTTTTGTCTTCCTCCTATCCTGTAAGTGTCCATGGGTTTGTAGAGGACGATATCAGATTTTCTTTGATGTAAAGACTGATGGATAACAGTAAGATCATCAATCATCCACAGACTTCTTCCCTGGGTAGCTGCGATCAGATTATTGTTTTTGATAGTCAGGTCAGTAACAGGTACGATGGGCAGATTCATCTGAAATGAATGCCAGGATTCACCATCATCATACGAAATATACATGCCCTGCTCCGTACCCGCGTAGAGCAATCCTTTTATCGACTGATCTTCTCTGATGACCCTGGTGAAATGTTCATCAGGTATCCCGGCTACCATTTTTTTCCACGTTTTACCATAGTCTTTTGTTTTAAACAGATATGGGTGATAATCCCCTGATTTATACATAGTACCAGCCACATAACAAGTGGCCGGGTCGTATCGGCCTGGTTCCACACAATTGAACATCAGATACTTTGGCATCATTGCCGATGTTACATCAGTCCATTGACTCCCTCCGTCTGTGGTGACGTGTAGTCTGCCATCATCGCTTCCTGCCCAAATGACGCCTTCCTTTACCGGGGATTCATTCACGGCAAATATGGTGGCATAATATTCCACACCGGTATTGTCTTTTGTAATAGGACCGCCTGAAGCAACAAGTTTTTCTTTTTCAGCACGCGTAAGATCCGGACTTATGAGCTGCCAGGTACGTCCTTCATCCGTAGTTAGATGCAGGTGATTGGATGCGGCGTAAAGTTTTTTAGGATTATGTCTTGAGAAGAACAAAGGAAAGTTCCATTGAAATCTGTATTTCATACCTTCTGCTCCGTGACCCATAGGATTATCAGGCCATACGTTGATACTGCGTACCGAACCTGTTTTATGGTTGATCCGTGTCAGATAACCGCCATAACTGCCCCCATAAGCAATCTCAGGATTTGATGGATCTACCGATATGTGTGCAGACTCTCCACCCGCGGTTTCTTCCCATTCTTTTTCAGTGATAGATGACCCCTGACTTCGGTGTGCGATTCTTATAGTACTGTTGTCTTGTTGTGCGGCATATATCCTGTAAGGAAAATGATCGTCTGTCACCACCCTGTAAAACTGCGAAGTTGGCTGGTTATGATAAGTACTCCATGTCTCGCCGCCATCATAAGTGATTTGCGCTCCCCCATCATCGGCCATAATCATTCTTTTGGGGTCTTCAGGAGCTATCCAAAGATCGTGATGATCACCATGAGGTGCTTCAAAACTTTTGAATGTTTTACCTCCATCAAGTGATTTATGATAATTAACGTTGAGTACATATAAGGTATGATCATCTTTAGTATCCGTGTAAATACGAGAGTAATACCATGCGCGTTGCCTCAATGACCTGTCATCACTTTGTTTTTGCCAGATCTTGCCTCCATCGTCCGATCTGAATACTCCACCGTTTTCATTTTCCACTAAGGCATAGATAATCTGATTATTATTGTAAGCAACTGCGATACCTGAAATACCCCAAATCCCTTTTGGCAGTCCTTCATTGGCACTTAAATTAGTCCAGGTGTTCCCACTGTCCGTACTCTTCCAAATACCTGAACCATCGCCTCCGCTTGACAGGCTGTACGGTGTCCTTCTTACGTTCCAGGTACTTGCATATAGAATCCGGTGATTGGATGGATCTATACACAAATCAACGGCCCCTGCGGAAGCATTGGCAAAGAGTACCTTCTTCCAGCTTCTTCCACCATCCACACTTTTGAAGACACCTCTTTCGTCTGAATCTTTGAATAAATCGCCCAAAACAGCAGCATAAACTATATCCGGATTTGTCGGGTGTACCCTGACTCTTGCTATGTGTCTTGAGGCATGCAGTCCGCAGGAAATCCAGGTTTTTCCCGCATCTTCTGACTTCCAGAGACCTGAACCTGACGAAACGTTACCCCGCACCGTCTTTTCACCTCCTCCTACATAAATGACATTGGGATCAGAAGGGGCAATGGTGATGCTTCCTATAGATCCTCCAAAATATCCATCTGAAATATTCTCCCAGGTACGCCCGCCGTTCAAAGTCTTCCAGACTCCCCCGCCTGTAGCCCCAAAATAGAATAGATTTGGTTTACCTGACACCCCTGACACCGCACATGATCTTCCGCCTCTGAAGGGTCCGATATGTCTCCATTTCAACGAACTGTATAATGCGGGATCAATTGTGGTTATTGCTTTTTGGCAAACCACATCAGACGAACCGTTAAAAATATAAAATACAATAAAAAGCGATTTAACTACAAGAAATAAGTATTTAGACAAGTACTTCATGGAATGACTTTTTTTATTAATTAACAAACGCTCAGTCAATGCGCTGTGCATTGGTTAAAGAGTATATTTAAATTTTCATGTTTGAGCGAAAGCGAGCAAATTTAATTTTAGACAAGGCTTGTTTTGCAGTCGTAGCCGGCAGCTACGGCGAAAAAATATAACGCAGGATAAAATAAAAATTGCCGCTTGCAGACAAATGATGGAACTTTAA
>JACMLK010000155.1 GCA_014379665.1 Saprospiraceae bacterium
CGACTCCAGAGGAATCAGTCCGATTCTGGCCTGATAAATCACACAAACTGAGTGGATATCAGATTTTGGTATATTGAAGGCTTAACAATTACCCTTTTTATATATCACATTTTTACTACAAAACAAAAAGAGCCCTTTACCATTACGAATGGAAAGGACTCTTTTCATTTATTCAGTGAAGATATCAATCGTATAATGCCTCTTTCCCTAATTTTTTAGCCAAAAAGGCATAAAACAGAACACGGTATTTATTACGGTTTGATTTTCCAAAACTTTCAATCGCCTGATCTATGGCTGTATCCAGAGCCGGACCGTCTTTTAAACCCAATTTTCCAATCAAAAAATTCTTTTTAACTCTGGCAAGTTCTTCCTTGTCGCTGGTGGATACTAAGGCTGCATCATCAAGATATATGGATGGTCCGAGACTCTTTGCTACACCCTTGATCAGGGCATCACTCAATTTTAAATTTAACCCGGCAGCTGAATCCTTATATAACTGCACCTTTTCATCAAATTGACTCATTTTTTATGGTTTTAAATGTTAATAAATATTAGTTTTAGAGCTTTTATATTGCAAAATGAATAAACAAAAATAATTTTTTCATTGAATAAACCGAAAAGTACAGGTTCATATTTTTTTAATTTACTATTTAATTCAACTCAAAATGCGAAAATTCAATAAAACCATATTTCCTGCCAATTTATATGATGTAATTATGAACATAAGGTAGCAGTTTTACCTTCAGATATTGGCCTTCTGTCGAAAATTATTTAAATTTAAGCACAATATGTATAACTTGCTTTTGTTTTGATAAATAATGTTTACAACGATGTTAACTATTTTGTTTTTTATTTTTGGTGTGTGGATTATATGTAAGGATAATAAAGCGCTGTCAGGCAAGATAGGATTATTATTTATCATAAGTCTCATTGGATTTGTTGTAATTAGCCTGCTGAATAAAGGACTTTCCATATCCTTATTTGTCTATTTAGTTTCTGTTCTGCTTTTTTTATCTGTGTCCGGATTTGTTCTTCTGCTTATAAGTGGCAACAAAATGGCACAAACAGGGATATTTCTTCTCCTCTGTTATGTTTCCACCATCATATTAAATGACGGGAAGGATAAAACAACCTCAGATATTCAAAATGTGGACCCTGATGGCGAATTTTTAATGGAAATAAATACTTCAGACCTCGAGTCCATTAACGATGTGAAGGGAGAATTTGATTTACATATAACTCAGGCTTTTACCCCTTTGTCTACCGAAATTACCTTATTGGATGATTATGTTCTGATTGACATTCCTTCAGCACACATAAATGAAATTAAAGAAATTGAAGCGGCATTGCAAAAGACCGGTAAAGTCAAATGGATAGAAAATAATGAAAATATTAAATTTGAATTTCCGGTTAAGGGAGAATCAACTATCGTTTCTTCAGGACAGGTAACTAACGATCCTTCTGTGTCTTTGCAATGGCATTTAATATTTTTGGAAATGGATAAATATTACAAACTATTCTCTGAAAACAGTTTAAAACCAACTAAAAAGGCAAAATTATTTATACTGGACACAGGTCTTGATACAAGACATGAAGATCTGAATGTACCCGGACTAAAAGCATCCATTGACAAACAGGGACATGGGACTCATTGTGCAGGTGTAGCTGCAGCAATTACTAATAATAAAATTGGTGTTGCTTCTATGTCTCCTGGAATTGATTGGGTAGAAATCCACGCTATTCAGGTCATTGGTGATGTAGGATTTGGAACACAAAAAACTATAATAGAAGGTATTATTCAGGCAGCAGATCAGGGAGCAGATGTGATTTCCATGTCATTGGGAGGTATTACCAACCAGGATAGAGAAAAAGCCTACAATGCTGCTGTTAAGTATGCAAATGACAAAGGTGCCATCGTAGTGGTTGCAGCTGGAAATGCTAACCTTGATGCCAGGCGGTATAGCCCGGCAAATGCTGAAAATGTCATCGCTGTGTCTTCGGTAAATGATCAGAAACTTAAATCCGGATTTTCCAATAATGTACAGAATATCAGAATGGCTTTAGCCGCTCCAGGAGAAAAAATTCTTTCCACCACTCCAACCAATAGTTATCAAGCGTTTAATGGTACCTCAATGGCCACACCTCAGGTCGCCGGTTTGATTGCCGTGATGAAGTCGTTACGACCTAACATCAATACCAAACAGGCATTTGACATCATTGATGCCTCAGGAACAGTGACAGCGGATATTAGCAAAACTGGTAAGCTCATAAATCCCAATAGGGCAATCACCTCCTTATTGGGTTTACCAAATCTTTAAAGTAGTTTTGTTTAACCCCTCCGGGAACTGAATGGGGGATACATTTATTTCTAACATAGTATGATCCCTCCGGGATCACCGTTCAAAAGACTTTAGAGAAATCAAGCCGATACTGGCTTGATAAATGGCATTATGTTTGAGAAGGAATTGAATAAATTTTTACGACTTCAGAGAAGTCGAACTATGTTAGAAATTAATGTAGCATGATGATTCCTACTCCAGAGGAGTCGCACAAATTGAGAACATATTTGAATGATGTTCAAAATTTTTACAATTTCCTAAAAATTCTTTTGATAGCTTCATCAGGAGCACCGGTGTTTTTTATTTTAATGGCAGCATTTTTGTAAAATGAATTTCTCACATGCAATAGTGCTTTGATGGTTTTTGTCATTTCCCTGGTAGATTGTCCCTTTATTAATGGTCTGTTATCACTTTCTTTCAATCTTTCAATTATGAGCTCAATGTTCGCTTGAAGATGGATAGTTACCCCTTTATTGCTCATGACATCCATAAGATCATCATGACATGGTAGCCCACCTCCGGTGGCAACAACTCCGTTTTCTATTTTCCAGTGGGTGATCAGTTCTGTTTCCTGATTTCTAAAATACTCTTCTCCAAATTTTTCAAATATCTGATCAACAGACAAATCTTCCATGCTTGCAATGATTTCGTCAGTATCATAAAATGATATCCCAAGACGCTCCGCAAGTAGTTCACCCAGAGTTGTCTTCCCACTACCCGTCATACCAACTAAAAATATAAGCATATTTATATACAAAAAAAGGCGATACAGGTTTTAACCATACCGCCTTCAAAATGTTTTATTTAATCATCATTAATATCCCGGATTCTGCACCAATTTGGGATTAGCAGATATATCTGCCGATGGTATTGGAAATATATTAAATCTTGAATCCACTGCCTGACCCTGGCTAACTCCTCCTTTCCAGGCCCATAGATAATCTGCTGTGGTAAATTTATTAAATCTGACCAAATCTGTTCTTCTGTGACATTCCCAATACAATTCTCTGGCCCTTTCGTCCAGTATATAATCCAGATTTAAATCACTTTCAGTTATGTTACCAGCTGCACCTGAATAAGCTCTGGTGCGAACGATATTAACATAATCTACCGCTTTTGCTTTAGAAGCACCGGATGCGCCTCTCAATATGGCCTCAGCTGCCATAAGATAGGCATCAGCCAGCCTGAACATCGGAAAGTCAGTATCAGGAAATTCTACATTGGATCCTGATTGACCATCAGAAGTAATATTTTTAAATTTCAAAACAGCATATCCATTGTTGAAAATAGCAATATCCTCCCTTGTGTTAATATCCAATATCTGTCCGTTTGTTCCAAAAATTCCTCTTCTGTCAAAACCTGTTAAACGCAACTCGTATGAATAGTCAGGATTTTCGAGGTCTAACCTGACTTCATAACCTCCCGGTTTAGTTATACTTATATTATCTCCGCCAGCGTCCAATATTCCGTCTCTTCCGGTATCACCAAGGTTTATTGCCCAGTCACGATTTGCCCTGAATTTAAAATCTCCCACTGAAAGTTCCACTTTGAGCGTCAAATATCCAAATTCTTCATTCCAAATCATTTCTGTATCATTCTCCCAACCACCCGGTGTTGCATTACCTACGATACCCCAGCTTTGTTTTTCCAATAAATAAGTATTATTATTTAAATCTACTTTTATATAATATAAACCCTTAGGGCCGGCTTTTATGTTTGCCCCGTTTGTCTCCAGAGTTCCGTCAGCGCCATTATCACCAAGTTTACCTCCCAAAGTACTGCTAGGGTTCCTTAGAATGACTAGCTCAGCATTATCTTCTGCAAAATATCGGTAACCTTCATATATCTTATTGCTTTTGGCTGATGTCAAAGCGTTTTTTGTATCCGACCCATTAAATGGCATGCTTTGGAATGAACCCGGAATATACACTTTAGGATAATTTTTACCTGGATTGAATTCTGCAATAATCCCTGTCAGATCAGCCGGAAATTTTTCTACAAATTGCCGGGTAGTCCGTGATCCGCCCCAGCCGCCAGAAACACCTGATGCCAATGGACTGATAGATCCGCCAATGCCTGCTCTGATAATAAATGTCATTCCTCCCCATGTCCGGGTATTGATTCCGTCAAATGCTATAGGGAAAATGATTTCATTCGAACGGTGATTATCAGCTAAAAACAAATGTGCGTATTGGGGTTCTAAAGTATATCCCGCACTTATAATTTTTTCACAGGCACTGAGGCATTCTGTGTATTTTTTTTGACCGGTATATACCTCTGCATTGAGATAAAGTTTCGCCAATAATGTCCAGACTGCACCCCTGTCCGCTCTTCCATATTCATTAGTTCTTGGTGCTTTGATCTTGTTTTCAATATCCAAAAGTTCTGATTCTATATATTTAAATAATTCAGGTCCCTGAATTTGTTCCGGAAAGAACGAACCAACTTTATCTTTTTCAGTAACAAATGGTACATTTCTGAATACATCCAGTGCATGCCAATAACTTAAAGCCCTTATAAATCGCGCTTCGGTTCTGAAGTCTGCAATGTCTGTCCTCAACTGACCGGAAACGCCCCTACTATCTAGTTTTTCATCCGTTGTTTCTCTTAAAAATTCATTTACAAGAGGAATCTGATAGAATATTCTGCTGTAAAACGCAAAAGTGAAACCATCAGAAGCCGTCCAATCCAGATCATGATAATCATATATGGTCTGGTCATTCCACCCAATTAGAGCCTCATCAGTAGTCAATTCCTGATGATACCACATACCTCTCAGATACTGACCAAAACCCTCGTCAATCCCTAAAATATCCGGTTGCCCTGACGGTCCTTCCTGTCCGGAAACAGCAAAACCTGCATAAAGCTTAGCCAAAAATTGTTTGTAAGTACCAGGGTCGTCAAACACTGTTCCTGAGGTAATTAAATTGGGGTCCAATGGTACGGTATCTAAATCCTTGAAACAAGAACTAAAAGTAAACGATACTGTAAGAAGTATAAAAGCTATCCACTTTTTCATTGAATTATTATTTTTTTAAATTAATCTGATATTAAAAATCTACACTTACACCAAATAGAAATGTTCTGGTTCTGGGATACACATTATTGTCTATACCATTGCCTAATTCAGGATCCAGACCTGTATATTTGGTGATTACAAATGGATTTTGCACTGTCGCATATATTCTAAGATAATTTCCTACCAATTTGTCAAAACTATAGCCAAGTGTAATATGATCCATTCTGAAAAATGAAGCGTCTGTTACAAAATAGTCACTAAAAGTCAAATTTCTTTGCTGAAGGAAGTTGTTTTCCAGTCCTGATCTGTGTATATTTTGAAGGTAATTTGTCGGATGATATAACCTTTGGATATAACCCATATCAGTAGCCACATTATTGTATACATAATTACCTAAATTAGCTCTGCCGGCAAAAGAAAAGTCTACATTTTTATATTTGAAATTGCTGGTTATACCAAAAATTACATCAGCAGCGGGTTTTTTGAAAAGATATTTATC
>JACMLK010000156.1 GCA_014379665.1 Saprospiraceae bacterium
TTCACAAAATATTCACTATTGCATGCTTCACATTTATTACCGGTAAGTGAAAGTCTAATGTACCAAGAAAATAGCTATATTCATAGCACACCCTATAAAATGGGAATTAAAGCAGTTCTTCCGGATTGCAATACTACTTTTACAGTAATTCATAATGGAATAGAAACTTCAAGATTTTATAACAAAAAAAATAAACGAGATCAAAAATCATTTATTACAATCGTTTCAGGAGCGGAATCTTCCGGCAGGATGCTATTGAAAGGTGTTGATTTAATTCTTGAAAATGCAGCGAAAAATCCAAATTATACGTTCACAATAATTGGCTGTTCCAAAATATCTGGTTATACCGGAGTTTTGAATAATGTGATACTTTTAGATAAAATTGACAATGAACAACTTGCAGAACATTTAAATAGAAGTAAATATTACCTGCAACTCTCTATGAGCGAAGGTTTCGGGATAGCTTTGTGTGAAGCTATGTCATGCGGATGCATTCCTATTGTAAGTAATGTAGGAATTATGCCTGAAATAATAGCTGATACAGGATACGTGCTACTTAAGAGAAATGCAGAATTACTCAACAATTTGTTGAAAACGATTACTCATGAAGATAATAACATGAAGTCGATGAAGGCTGCAGAAAGAATACGGGAATTCTTCCATATCCAAAAACGGGAAAAAGCGCTTCTCGATATTCTTGCTTCATCTTAATAACATCACATCACCCTGATACTGCCACACTGTTCCGTCAAATAGAACTAATTCGGCAAATACAACATAAACCCCACTCACTGCATCTTTGCCATTAAATCTTCCATCCCACCCCATAGACGAATCTCCTGGTATCATATCATGTCCGGTGAACACATTCTCAGCCCACCGGTCAAATATTTTGATATAGTTGATTTTATCGATACCCCTGATCTGAGGAATATAGAACAAATTATTTCCGGTAGCGGATGACGGCGCAAAAATATTTGGGATGGCCTGATTTATGTCGTTTTTTACTTTTACCAAAACCGTGACTGTTTGAGCACATTTTCCTTCTATAGAATATCTGATCGTGTAGATCGTATTTACAAATGGCCTTACCCATAAAGCAGTACAATCTATACATATTATACTATCCTTGCTGATCCATTCGATATTTGTGGTTCCATTTGGTGCCGACCCGAATTGAGGTGCGAGCAACAAAGAATCTCCGAATAAAATAGAGAATTCAGGATCAATGCTGATATTCAAATCAGGTCCTTTAGTCAATGTCACCGTTTTTTCGAGTCTGCAACCTAAAGCATCTACCACTTCAAGATGGTACACACCCGGAGAAAGATTGAAGTATGTCAGGCGACTACCCTGATCAACGTTATTAAATATAATCCTGTAGGGCGATGTACCGTTTAATGAATCCAGTATAATATTGCCATTAAAAATTTCCTGACAGGTAGGTGCATTTTCCTCAGTACCAAGAAAAGTAAATTGTTGAGGTGATGCCGTGACAGAAATTGTTTCAGTCCGGCTGCACCCGTTAATTTCATTTAATATTTCAAAAGTATATAAACCTTCCGCATCTAAATCAATCATATATTGGGTCAATTGAGTCAGAATGTTACCATTGATCGTAGACCATTTGACCTTGTAGGATGATCCCTGAGATGATTCGGTCGCATCCAGGGTTACTTCTTTACTTTCGCATTGAATACCACCTGATTTGTTTATTATTATTGTCGGTTTAATGGTATCAATGGCTAATGTGAGTGTCAGTGTATCTCTGCACTTTTTTTCGTTGGTAACTACTAAGGAATATGACCCGGGTTCGTTAGTTTGTATGGACGCCGTATTGAATATTTGTCCGGACATACTTTGCCATAAATAGGATACGCCATTCTCCGGAGATGATGCTACCAGTGTTGCAAAGGGCTTTTTGCAGGTGATTGTATCTGTGGTAACCACAAAACCGGGTGGTCTTGTATCTACCCCTACATAGAAAGAATCAATAACGCCGGGACATCCGTTTTGGCCGGTAATCTGAATCCTGTATAAACCCGGAATGTTGGTGTCCGGATTTTTATCAGCATACACCAGGCCGGTAGGAAAAGTCCATTTATATCTGATAATCGAATCCATAGTCGTCAGAGACAATATAATTGCGCTGGTATCACATGGCAACAATAAAGTATCCGGTATACTAAACTGAGGTTTTACTATATCCTGAAACACTATCACTTTACCTTCTGATATGCAACCATTAGATCCGGTCACCTTCACTTTGTATTCCCCCTTTAAAAAAACAATAGGGGTTCTTGAATTACTCATAAAATCATCCGGGCCCATCCAATCATAGTGAGTTATTTCTGACAAGGCTACCACACCAATATTTATTTTACCTTTATCACAGGTCAAGGTATCAGTGAATGTATTAAAAACAGGCACGTCGTTGCTTTTTACGATATTGAAAACAGTGTCTTCTTTACAGAAATTTTCACCTGTAACCAGTATATAATATGAACCTTCCTGTGAAATGGTCAATAAACTATCTACCAACGAATCAACTACTCCAGGACCGTTGTATCTGAACTCTACCCCATTACGGTCAAGAACAACCCCTATTTGGATTGTTGGATTAAAACAATTGATAGTATCCTGAATCAATGACAGGATTTGAGGTTTTGAATTATTCAATACCACCTCAACATGCCCATCTTTAATACACCCTTCTTTATTCTCTATTGAAAAACAATATATACCAGGAAACGAAGTGCTGAATGTAAGGACATCATCAGGGGTTGGCACCGGATTGGTCACATTACACCATTGGATATTTGTATAATCAGAAGTTGGTGTCAATGTAATTATTGAAGTAATATCTTTACAGTCGATGACGGTAGCACTTACCAGGAATGAGGGAAAGGTTTTATCTTCTATCACTATCACCGATTGTGAAGATGTACATAAATTTAAGCCGGTCGCCTGAGCGATATACTCTCCTGGTGAGGTGACTACTAAAGTGTCGTCTGTAAAATTTACCGGGAGCCATGTAATAAACCCATCCGCTGGTTGCAGGTTGGTACTTAAAGTCACTGAACTTTTTTTACATGTTAATGAGTCAGGAGGAAAAATTTGAAATACCGGTGCTATTGTATCATAAGCTATGCTAAACACAATCGAATCTTTACAACTATTCGGGGCTGTCCCTACCATGATATACGA
The DNA here is from genome assembly GCA_014379665.1 of Saprospiraceae bacterium. Taxonomy (GTDB): domain Bacteria; phylum Bacteroidota; class Bacteroidia; order Chitinophagales; family Saprospiraceae; genus OLB9. The sequence continues at coordinate 3,208 of JACMLK010000156.1, forward strand.
ACCTCCTTCATATGCATAGACTGTGTTTCCATTTTTTAAAAAGTTATCTGGACCCTTCCAACTGAAACCTGTACCCGCAAGTGATGAAAAACCGGACAAAGCCACTGAATCCTGAGTGCACTTAAACGCCGGTGGTAAAATGTTTAATACAGGAATAGTATCATTCCGCAGCACTTGTACTGATCCGGTGCTAATGCAGTTTTTTTGATTTGTAAAAGTGAATAAGTATATGCCTTCTTTCTGAACAAAAGGTGATTGTACATCAGAACTAAACCCCGGACCCGAATAATGAATGGACATGATATCCGTATTTGCCATGATGATTTGTACGCTGTCTTTCAAACAATCCAAAGGTTGCACTGTAAATTCAGGAATAGTATATATCCTGTCGTCAATCACATCAAAACGCTGCTCCACTATACAACCTGTAAAAGGATTCGTGATCGTCACCGTATATATGCCTGCCAGAAAAATGAGGGGTTGGGCTATATTTGGATCCGAAATACCCGGGCCGTTCCACAGATATTCATAGGTATCTGCTGCAAATTCAAGCCTGACGCTGACTGTATCCTGACCACATCGTATAGAATCAACTATAAATGTGGCATCAGGAATATCCTTACCATTTACAACAGTAATCTGCTCCTGACCTATACAGCCATTTAGGCCTTTATACATGACCGTATATATCCCTATGGTATTTACTTCGGGTTCAAACAGTTGGCTTGTAAAATTCATCGGACCAGTCCATTTGACAGAATCCAATACTTTGTCTGATGTTAATCGTATGGTAACCGCATCTTTCAAACATGTAATAGAATCAGCCGTAAGCACTATCTGGGGTAAATCGGTATCCTTTTCCACCATAAAGGAAGTATCCCGACTACATCCGTTCTCCATAGAAGTAATCGTCACAAAGTACAAACCCGATAGGGTAATATCAGGATTCGGCAAACCTGAAACCAGGCCTGGTCCTGCCCACGAATATTTTTCTATAATTACATTGGAAGTAATGACAGGATTTACTGAAATCCTGTTGCAATTTATAGTGTCTACGGACAAATTTGTGATATCAGGAATTGTTTTATTTTCCGGAATTGAAATGTTATAAGTGCCCTGACAACCATTTACGTTATCTTCCATAAGTAAAGTCACTACCCCACTCCCGAACACGTATGGATTTTGTATGTTCATATACTCCGATGGCACTCCAAACCATTGATAATTAAATGTTTTTAATGTATCTGCTGTTACTGTGATCTTAACTGAATCCAGGCTGCACGTTAAAGTATCCACTATGATTATAGGATCATTAAAAATTTTATTTTCAAATACGACAATAGAGTCTGTCACATTACAACCATTGACTGAAGTAACTGTAACCCTGTATTTCCCCGGGTACCAGATTTTTATACCTTCTGTTTCCTGAATAAAAGGGAAACTATCATCGCTAGACCATGAATGAGTTAAAAGATTACTTTCCGCATTTAATAAGATAGAAACTGTGTCTTTTTTGCACGTAATAGTATCTGCGGTCAGACTGATCATAGGATTTGAATTGTCAAGAAAAATCTCCTTACAAATGGTATCTATACAAGTCAAACCATTAGATTGACCTGTAAGCTCCAGACAATAAATACCTTCCTTTTTTGCATCTACGGCAAAGAAAGTGGTATCTCCTTCAATATCGTTGCCGGTACTATACCAATGGTAATTAAGCAAAGCACCAGGAGTACCACCATTTGATCCAACCAGGGTATTGGTATTGTTTAAACAGTTTAGGGAATCTCTGTCAGCAGTAATTACAGCCTGGATTTTAACTTCTTTTAATTCTAATTTTATAATGGAATCACAAGTTCCGTTTTCAATTGTAATAATATACATGCCTTCCGTGGTGAGGACTTGTCCATTTATCATAAAGGTATCACCCGAACAAATATATTTTAACAAATTAACCACAGGAGGTGGTTGCCTTATCACCACTGTCATACAACTGTCTGAAACAGAAGCACAGGACCCTGATTGAAAAAAATAATTATCCAGACTGAATGCATCATATGGCTGACCGGAAGAGGGTAAAATTGAAGCTTGATTTTTTAGAAACTGAATGCCGCATATTTGATAGGTCCCTGAAGGATATGACCTCAAATCACTTGCTACACTGTAAGCATAAATCAAACTATCTTTAAAAACTACATACTCATAGCTGTACACATCTGTATTTGGCAGGAAAACAGGAAAATTTCTTTGTACATCCAATATAAGTCCATCATCCCCTTCACATAATTCTATATCGGGATTCAAAATCGTACCCGGATCCAGTTTGCATTCCATGCAGGTCATCCCTTCATCATCACAAAATATCAGATTAGCTTCCAGAAGTTTTCCGCTTCCAAAATCAGCGAAATCAATACAACGCAATGTCCATGTACCATTTACATTACCAATATCAAAATCTTCAAGACAACCTATGTGTGGATGATATTGTCCGGTGTATGTTGTTAAGATTAACCAGTCCTGATCATTCTCCCAAACCGGTTCAAACCCTAAGTCCGGACTCGGTACATCTGCACATGGTAAAAAGAGCACATCCCAGGTAATGAGCGCTGTATTATAAGCAGTGATATTACCCCCAACAAGGGTTATTTTTTCTCCGGCAGGTGAAATAAGTTCAATAAACAATTCCTTTACAAAAGGGTGCCTGAATTTAAGCTCCACTCCGCAGATCCCCTGATTTGGGTCTGCCAAACTGTTATTTATTGCACCGGAAACAATCAATGAAATATTGGTAGTGTCAGCATCGTTATTGTCCAGATCAATAATATCATGAGGCTGTGTAAACCCACATTGAGCCTTTAGATTTGGATTCAGACATAGCAATATAAAATAAAAATACCACTTCATTTATAATTCCTTTGAAGTTTAATACTAAAATATGACGTGGTTGTATTTCATTTTGAGCGCGTTGCTTTTGTCACAGACCCCATTTAAAATATGATGTCTTAAAACAATTGCAACTAATTGTTTTCAGTTCTTGTCTAATGCAGACTGTGTACTAAAAGTTTTTTTTACAATGTGAAATACAGCCGATTACAGTTGCTCAAAGGGAAATGAAAAAATATGAGACAAATATAGTAAATATAACTAAAAGCTACCATTAAAGTTTCGTTTATATCATAAAGTGAATCTAAAATTACGACATTATGTACGTTAATTTATACCTTGTCCCCTAAATAGTACTTAACTTTTATGAAAAAAGTTTTAATAGCCAATCGGGGAGAAATAGCATGCAGAGTGATCAGAACGTTAAAGAAAATGGGTATCCATAGTGTAGCCATTTATTCTGATGCTGACAGAAATGCCCTGCATGTAAAATTGGCAGATGAATCATACTATATCGGTCCTTCTCCTTCATCAGAATCATATCTGGCTCTGGATAAAATTATTGACATTGCACTTAAGCACGAAGTTGATGGCATACATCCGGGTTATGGTTTTTTGAGTGAAAATCCGGCATTTGCGCTCAAGTTGGCATCTTTAAAAATTAAACTAATTGGCCCTTCTGCATACTCTATGGAGGTGATGGGTGATAAACTTTCTGCAAAAGATGCCGTAAAGAAATTTGGAATTCCTATGGTTCCAGGCACTGATTATGCGCTTAGTGATATCGGTGAAGCGATCCGGGTTGGGGAAAATGTTGGATATCCGGTTTTGATAAAAGCTTCTGCCGGTGGAGGTGGAAAAGGTATGAAAATAGTCAATAACAGTGATGAAATGAAAGATCAGATGCAATTGGCGGTCAATGAAGCTACTTCGTCTTTTGGAAATGGGGCTGTCTTTATAGAAAAATTCGTGACCTCACCAAGACATGTTGAAATTCAGATTCTTGCAGATTCCTTCGGAAATACAGTCTATTTGTTTGAGAGAGAATGCAGTATACAACGACGGCATCAGAAAGTAGTAGAAGAGGCACCGAGTGCTGTTCTGACTCCTGAAATCAGGAAAGCAATGGGGGAAGCTGCAGTAAAAGTAGCAAAAGCCTGTCAGTATGAAGGTGCCGGAACGGTAGAGTTTTTAATGGACGATGCATTAAACTTTTATTTTCTCGAAATGAACACAAGGCTACAAGTTGAACACCCTGTGACTGAAATGATTACAGGTCTTGATCTCGTAGAACAACAAATCAGGATAGCACGAGGAGAAAAACTTTCTTTTGTTCAGGATGATTTGAAGATAAATGGTCACGCCATAGAACTTAGAATATATGCGGAAGATCCGTATGACAACTTTAATCCAAGTATAAACATACTTTCAAAATATCGCTTACCGGTTGGGGATGGCATTCGTGTAGATAATGGATATGAAGAGGGTTCGCCTATTCCCATATATTATGACCCAATGCTGGCAAAGCTCACAGTGCATGCAGAGACACGAACAGGAGCAATACAAAAGATGTTATATGCCATCCAAAATTTTGAAATTGAGGGCATTGCTTCCACACTTAATTTTGGCGCATTTGTTATGAAACATCCTGATTTTGTTAAGGGTCATTTTGATACCAATTTTGTACAGAAGAACTGGACGCCTGAAGAAATAAAAAACAAATTTGAATCTGAAAGTGAAGTAGCAGCTTGTCTGGCAATGTATCTGTTATCAGCCAATGATCAAAGACTTAATACGGTTTAATTCAGATATTAACCCTCACGAGATCCTGCTATTTCCTGAAAATGATGTAATGAGCAGTAGTATAAAAATTTCGCAGGTATGGAATTTTTGTTAAAACACCGAAAACCTGTTTTTTCTTCCATCCAAATTTGAATTTATAAATGGGGTTAATAAACCAAAATATTTCACCCAGAATTTTAAAATGATAAGAATCAAGAATTTTATACAGATTTTCTGTATTAATTCCGGTAGCTTTAACATCCATTAATTCAGTTATAGTCGCGTCACTTTCTTTAAACACTTTTAAAAGGGACTTGTATAGAAAAGCAGGAAGAAGATGAAACCAGGGAAATACCTGCAATACTTTACTTCTGCATATCTGCTGATGACCCCCAAAAGGCATGCACCACGGCGGGTATGCAAAAAAGATCAAGCCGTCATCAGATAAAAATTCTTTTAATTTGGGTATGAAAAGTTCCTGATTTGGAATATGTTCAATGACGTCTTTAAGGATGATAATATCAAATAAACGATCAAATGAGGTTGACGGGTCTATATCAAAAATATTTTTATTTAAAATTTCAGCCTGACCTGCAACTATTTCATTGTGCAAAAAATACCCGGCTGATTCAAACCTCGAGCCAGACAATTCCACTCCAACAACTTTGTGCCCTTTTTGTAAAAACGCCTTTAGTACACCAGCTTCTGCACATCCTATCTCAAGAATATACTTTGCGTGATCATTTTTCAAATATTTATCCAAAAAAGGAATAATAGTATCTTCAGTAACAATCCGCTGGATCTCAAAGTATCTTTCCTTATCCTTATGAAAATCAAACATTTATTTCGCTTTAAATTCGGCTTTTCTCTTTTCTACAAAAGCACGGGCACCTTCTTTAGAGTCTTCACTACCAATCGTACTTCCGAACTCTTCATACTCCTGTTTAAATCCATCAGTTTGTTTTTCGAAAAATGCATTTACAAGTTGAATGCACTTGCTAACGGCCAATGGCCCCTTTTTTGATATTTTTTTTAGAATTTCAAGAGCCGCAGCTACTTCCTGACCTGAATCAACTACATGGGTTACCAATCCCAACCGAAGTGCTTCATCAGCATGAATCATTTCTGAGGTAAGCAGCATTTCCAACGCTTTGCCTTTACCTATCAGTTGGATCAATCGCTGTGTCCCCCCATATCCCGGGACCAGACCTAGATTAGCTTCAGGTTGTCCAAATCTGGCGTTGACACCCGCCACACGAATGTGACAGGCCATAGCTAACTCACATCCACCTCCTAAAGCAAAACCATTTACCGCTGCAATCACTGGCGCGTGGAATCTTTCAATTTTAAAAAAGATATCCTGGCCTCTTTTGGATAATATTGATCCGGATATGTGATCAAGTGATTCAAATTCTTTGATATCCGCACCCGCTACAAATGCTTTATGACCTTCACCAGTGATGATCAGTCCCTTCACAGTGTAGTCCCCATTATACTTATCCAAAAAATTCTCCAGATCATTAAAAACCTGCCTGTTAAGCGCATTCAATGCTTGGGGTCGGTTAATAGTAAGTATAAAAAAATCATCGATTCTTTCAATATTGATAACCTGTTCTGACATCCTGAAATAATATTTGTGCGGCAAAGATAATCATTGAAAGGGAAAACGAAAGTATTATAACGTATCATGCAAATGCCAGGCATCGCGGTTGAATTGCTTTTTTATACTTGATTTAAACTCTTCCGGGTCTTTATTGGCACAATCATAAGTAATGCCCACTCTTCTCAGCCCGTTAGATATTTCCGTGTACGTCTCAAATCCTTTGGACGTTATTTTTTTCATCAACATATCCGCATTCTTTTTCCTTTTAAAAGCTCCGACAATCACTATACATGATTTTTGATTTTGCTTTCTTTCATTACCTTCCAAACTTGTGCCGTTTTCTTTTTTTGCAGAATTCGGACTACTGTTATTTTGATTCTGAGATAAATCTGACTGATTGTCATCCTTTAAAGTATTTGAGGCTAATATAGAGTCAATATTGCTCATTAAACTGTCCTCATTAATGGTTGGTTTTAAAAGTGCTGGAGTATCCGATTGATTCTGTTCTGATAGGACCACAATTTCACCCTCATGTGGAACATCGGATGAAGACGACAAAAACCAAAAAATAATAAGTAATATGGTCAGAACTGCAAGCAACAATGGCCAGAAATAGGTGACAAATACATTTTGAGGAGTGTAATCGGATTTTATACCATTTGAAGAACTCCACGATGAACTTTCTGCAAGAGGGTGGTTTCTTTTGAGAAAGGATGGTATAGCAGTTACATTTATAGGTACCAAACCAAAATAACGGTTGAAAACACTTTCTTTTTTTTGATGAAATTTTTGATTTTTGACTGTCCCCAAACCATCCATTTCAAAAGGAGTGTTATCTTTAATGGCTACCTCGTGATCATTGATTATCAGGCTTTGTAAAAGCAACGCCTCATCATTTGACATACCAGCCTGAAACAATTGTCCGGCAAACAAATACTTTTCATTTACTAAAGTAGAAAATTCCACTGTAGTGACCGGGGGGCTCAAAAAACTTCTCTCACTATCAAATGCTGACTCAATGGAATTTAATGAAAAAGTACCCATACCTGGTATAGCTACTATTCCATATTCCAAAAGCATTTGGTATAGATATCGGGAATAAACCTGATTTTGATTCAAAATGGTCAAATTTCAAGTAAAGATATAGAAATAACTATGCCAATTAAAAACCATATTAATTAATCAAGAGAGAAATGCAAAAAACCAGTGCTCAGACATCAATATGCGATGAAGAAACTGTCATTTTAAACTCAGTCTTAATATCATTAAAGTCAAACTGAACTTTCAGTATCTTCGTTTGGGATTCATTGATACATTTCCATCATTGATTCAAATTTATTAGCTTTGCAAAGTGAATCATCCATAATACACGGGCATTGAATAAGAATAAACGATTACTATTTACAGCACTCTTAATTATAGGCCTTTCCATAGTTTATTTTGAATTTATTAAAAAGGATGTCAAAGTCATTCATCCACTAACTCAATCATGGGAAATTGCTGTTCCTCATCAGGAAATTCCTGATGGTTTGACCTCATTGAGTGCCAAACAATGCGGCGCTTGCCATGTACAACATTATGATGAATGGAAAAAATCCACACACGCCCACGCATGGAATGATCTCCAGTTTCAGTCAGAACTTAAAAAAGAAAGCAGTCCATTCCTTTGCATCAACTGTCATATTCCGCTACAAAACCAGCAGGAATATTTGATTAAAGGATTGGAAGACGGTAACATTTATAAACCAGTAAAAGAGATAAATCCATATTTTGACAAAGCACTTCAAAGTGAAGGTATCACCTGTGCCGGATGTCATGTCAGAAACAACACAATCATTGGATCCACTGGAAGTAAACTGGCACCGCATGTGGTTAAAGTGGATAAACTCTATTTATCAGAAACCCTATGTATCAGTTGTCATAATGCGAATGCAGTTATTACACCTACCCTTGCCTGTTCTTTTGAAACCGGAGATGAATGGAAAGCAGGTCCTTTTTTTGGAAAAAAAAATTGTTTAGATTGTCATATGCCTGAAACTTACAGGTCTATAGTAACAGGAATGCCAAAAACCAAAAGTCGATTTCACAGTTTTGCAGGTTCCGGAATTCCCAAGTTTGATACTATTTCTACGGATAGATTGGAAAGTCTAGAGTTCAAATATTCCCGGATTGGTACATTTTATCAAATATCAGATTCTCTAAAGTTCACTCTTGGTCTGACCAATGTTCATGCAGGACACCGCGTTCCTACAGGTGATCCGGAGCGATTCATAGAGATAGAAATAATTCTCAAAGACACTTCCGGTCAAATTGTCTCTATGACGCAGGAAAGGATTGGCGAACAATGGGAATGGTATCCAAAAGTTAAAAAAATCAGTGATAACAACCTCAATCCCGGCGAATCACGTATATTTTCGCTTCAGCACCGATTAGCCATAAAAGGCCAATATCAACTGGAAGTAATGGTATCGAAACACCGCCTTACCCCTGAAACCGCAGATTACAACGACTTAGGAAGTAATTATCCTTTGTGTATCATAGTTTATGAACAGAATTTTGAATTTGAAGTTTGTGATATCTAAAAAGTATGATATCCCGGAAGAAACATAACTTATTTAAGGAGTGATTGTTATAAAAAACATGGCTGTAAACTTAATTGACTGACCTAACAATTAAAGGGTGGATTTCTGCATGCCTGACAATTTTGTTTAAATTGCGGTTAAATTTATAAAATAAAGAGAATAAAGAATTTTAAAAACAACATAGAAAAATGGACATACACATAACCGGGATACCTTTCAAATGGAGTGAAAAAAATATCAAAGAGATATTTGGAGAATATGGGGAAGTCACGTCCGTCAAAATAATTATTGATAAAATTACCCGTCAGAATAAAGGATTTGGTTTTGTGACTATGCCGGATAATGAAGCAGCACTCAAAGCCATAGAAAGAATCAACGGGGCTGAATTTGAAGGGCGGCGAATAACAGTTTCACCATCCGTGCCAAAAGGATCTATAAAAAAACCATTACGGACCTCTACTTCCCAAAGTGATAAAAAAAGAAGTCCGAAAGAATTCAAATCAGAAAAACATAAAAAATCATTACCACCCTGGTTGAGAAAGGAATATTAATAAAATTTATTCAAAGGGAAATTAAATGAAAGTAAGTATTTTTCAATTTGATGTGGTGTGGTTAAACCCTAAAGAAAACTTAGCCAAAATTCAAACTGTTTGTTCCTCCTTATCCGGTAGTACTGATCTTCTGATATTGCCCGAAATGTTCAACACCGGATACACCATGCAACCCAATCTTATTCCGGAAAGTTGGCAATCCGTCACTATTGAATCTCTCCGCGAATATGCTACAGCATTCAATATCACAATCGGAGGTACCATTCCAATGCTTAAAAATGAAAAATACACCAATACGTTTATCTTCGTAAACGGGGAAGGATTGATATCACAATATGACAAGATGCATCTGTTTACCCTTGCAGGTGAAAAAGATGTATACCTGGCAGGAGAAAATCCTGTATCTCTTAACATTAATGAAATAAAAATACAACCATTGATCTGTTATGATCTCAGATTTCCTTATATTTCTTATCAAAATGAACCGGTTGATCTTATTATATACTCGGCTAACTGGCCGATAACCCGTATCAATCACTGGAAATCATTATTGAAAGCCAGGGCAATTGAAAATCAGTGTTATGTCATTGGTGTCAACAGAACCGGTATGGATGAAAATGGTTATACATACCCCGGAGCTTCGTCCATTATCGATTATAATGGAGATATTGTTTGTGAGCTTTCCAATCAGCCTGAGTGCTTTACGGCCAATATTGACTCTGAAAACATGCAAGCTTACAGACAAAAATTACCTTTTTTAGAAGATAAAAGAATGTAGAGTATGTTTAAAATTGATGGGTATTATTCTGTTTGTTAAAAAATTTATCTTGTTCAAATGGGTAAATCATCTGCAAATAAATTGTACATTTCACCTTAAAATGTATAGAATATAATATCTGGGGTAAATCGTGATTTAAAATTTTAATGGTATAAAATTTATCTTTTAAAATAAAGCGAATTCCAAAGCAATAAAATCAAAACGGAACAATGAAAATAAGAGAAATAAATGCCATGAGAGGACCTAACTATTGGTCAGTCAGGCGTCATAAGCTTATTGTAATGGTGCTTGATATTGAGGACATGGAAGAAAAACCAACCAATAAGATTGATGGGTTTAATGATCGGTTGAGAGCAAAATTTCCTTCTATGTATACTCATCGTTGTTCTGAAGGGTGTGAAGGTGGATTTTTTATGCGTGTGGACGAAGGCACCTGGATGGGTCATGTAATTGAACATATAGCACTTGAAATTCAAACATTGGCAGGCATGGACACGGGATTCGGTCGTACCCGGGACTATGGGGAGAAAGGCGTTTATAATGTGGTATTCTCTTATCTGGAAGAAAAAGTAGGCAAATATGCAGCTGAAGCTTCGGTTCGCATATGTGAAGCATTAATCACTGGTGATGAATACGATTTGGAACCTGACATTCAGAAAATGAGGGAACTTCGGGAAGCTGAACGACTTGGACCAAGTACAGGATCAATTGTAGAAGAAGCAGCAAGCAGAGGCATACCATGGATTAGGTTGAATAAATATTCGCTGTGCCAGTTAGGTTATGGAGCCAATCAAAAGAGAATTCAGGCTACTGTCACCAGTGAGACAAGCAGCATTGGTGTAGAAATAGCCTGTGACAAAGAAGATACCAAATTTTTGCTAATGCAGGCTGAAGTGGAGGTACCCAAGGGTGAAATTATTAGTAGAGAAACCAGCCTGGAAGCAGCCTGCAGGTTTGTAAAATACCCATTGGTCATCAAGCCTATAGATGGCAACCATGGGCGGGGTATTACTGTAAATATCAATACCTATGAAGAAGCCATTGAAGCATTCCACGCGGCTAAGCTTGTATCTCAAAAAGTCATTGTTGAAAAATTTGTTACAGGAGAAGACTATCGTTTACTGGTGATAAATCATAAACTGGTAGCTGCTGCAAAACGATCCCCGGCTCACGTGATCGGAGATGTAAAATCGACAGTGAGACAACTCGTAGATGAAGTCAACAAAGACCCCAGACGCGGATACGGACATGAGAATGTATTGACTATGATCACCATAAATCAATTAACACAAAATATAATATCCGCCAGGGGCTATACAGAGGATTCGGTTATTCCTTCAGGTGAAAAGCTTACTTTAAAAGATACAGCCAATCTGAGTACTGGTGGCACGGCTGAAGACGTCACAGATATCGTCCATCCTGCCAATGTATCCATGGCTGAACGTATATCCAAAATCATTGATTTGGATATTTGCGGGATTGACATCATGACAAGCGACATCAGTCAACCATTATCAGACACCGGTGGCGCTGTGCTTGAAGTGAATGCAGGCCCCGGATTCAGAATGCATCTGGCGCCTACCAAAGGCCTTCCAAGAAATGTGGCAGCACCGGTAGTTGATAAACTGTTTCCAAAACAAGGTGATACCGGACGTATTCCTATCATTGCTATCACCGGAACCAATGGTAAAACAACAACCAGCAGACTGATAGCACATATGGCTAAAATGCATGGTTACAGAGTTGGGTATACTACAAGTGACGGTGTTTATATACAAAATCGTATGTTAATGAAAGGCGACTGTACAGGTCCGGCAAGTTCAGAATTCGTGCTCAAAGATCCCACAGTAAATTTTGCAGTACTGGAGTGTGCCCGTGGTGGTCTGCTTCGTGCGGGTCTTGCGTTCTCCCACTGTGATGTGGGCATAGTCACCAATATAGCTGCTGATCATCTGGGTCTGAAAGGAATTCATACTTTAGAGCAATTGGCTAAAGTAAAAGCAGTCATCCCTGAGACAGTACTTCCTTCCGGATATGCCATTCTAAACGCCGATGATGATCTGGTTTACGACATGAGGCGTAATGTCACTTCACATCTGGCCCTGTTCTCCATGGATGAGAACAATCCCAGAATCAAAGCATTACAACGTAAAGGGGGTATCACCGCTGTTTTTGAAAACGGATATGTCACCCTTTGCCGTGGTGAGTGGAAAATGAGAGTTATGAAAGCTGATTTAATTCCATTAACCTATGGTGGCAAGGCTACTTTTATGATACAGAATATTCTACCGGCTATAATTGCAGCTGATGTGCAGGGTATTCGGATTGAAGATATGAAAGCCGCCCTGGAGACTTTCATTCCATCACCGGCGCAGACACCGGGAAGACTGAATCTATTCCAGTTTCAAAACTTTCAGGTATTACTTGATTTTGCTCATAACCCTGCCGGACTTAAAGCATTACAGAAATTCACGGATAATCTGGATGCTAAGGTCAAAGTGGGGATCATAGCCGGTATCGGCGACCGCAGAGTAGAAGACAACACCGAGATGGGAAGCATAGTGGCAGACATGTGTGATGAAATCATCATCAGACAAGATAAAAACCTCAGAGGCAAAACAGAACAGGAACTCATTGAAATGATCAACAATGGAATCAAATCAAAACATCCTGATAAAAAGACCACCATTATACCATCTGAAAAAGAAGCCATATTATACGCTGTTAAAAATGCTGTCAAAGGTTCACTTATCATTGTATGCAGTGACGTGATCCCTGATGCCCTTGACCTGGTAACAAGCCTGAAAGAGCAGGAATTAAGCGGTGATGTGATATTTGGAGTATAAACATTATTTACACAAAGCCGGTTAATTTATCTGTTTTAATGAATTGAATTCTAAATTCTATTTTTGTATGAATACATTTTCTATAGCCATCCATGGTGGTGCCGGTACCCTACTGAAAGGACAAATGTCAGATGAAAAAGAAATTGCTTACAAAAGCGCACTTAAATCTGCTTTGGACAAAGGTTATGAAATACTCCTGGGTCATGGTCATGCACTGGATGCTGTCGTGGAAGCTGTAAAAATACTGGAAGATTCGCCACTTTTCAATGCAGGCAGAGGAAGCGTATTTACTGCCACCGGAAACCATGAGATGGACGCATCCATAATGGAAGGATTTGGTCTGGAAGCCGGAGCCGTTTCATTGATATCGGGTATTAAAAATCCTATTAAATTAGCCAGAGACGTAATGGAAAAATCCGGTCATGTATTCCTTGCAGGTGAAGGTGCAAAACAGTTTGCCAAAAATCTTGGCTACCAAACAGAAGAAGATGCTTATTTTTATGACGCACTCAGACACAGTCAGTGGCAGGAAATAAAAGGTAGCCAACATTTTCAACTTGATCATCAGACGCAAAAAGACTCTAAATATGGTACAGTTGGGGCAGTAGCATGCGATACATTTGGAAACCTGGCTGCTGGTACTTCAACTGGTGGAATGACTAATAAAAAATGGGGGCGGATTGGAGATAGTCCTATGATCGGCGCCGGAAATTATGCCAATAATGCAACTTGCGCGGTAAGTTGTACAGGCAATGGCGAGTTCTTTATCAGAGGCGTGGTTGCCTATGACGTATCGTGTCTGATGGAATATAAAGGGATGACTCTCGCTGAAGCGACGTATGAAGTGATCCATCATCGGATTTTGAAATTGGGTGGTGAAGGGGGACTGATTGCAGTGGATACAAATGGTAATATAGCCATGCCATTTAATACAGAAGGAATGTACCGGGGCTTTCAAAAAAGTAACGGGGATCAAATGATTGCTATCTACAAAGAATAAAGTTTTACAAAATCAGCTTCCATAGGTAATACTTTAACGGCTCTTTTTTCGATATTAAAACGATCACCATTGGCAAGGACGTGCGTCGTCAGATTGGTGATGGTCATAGGTGTTCCATCCTCAAGAATCTCAATATTATTGTGCTGCAATTTATTAGGGTCAAATATGATCACCATCCCCGAACCGATGACTTCAAAATCGTTACCATTTTTTATAACCAATCCCGTATCATCAGCCAGTCCAATGCCTATCAGGGTAGGATGTCTGGCTACTGCTTCTGCCAGCCTTCCAAATCTTCCGCGGGTAATGAAATGAGAATCTATAATAAGTTTATCAATAAAACACATTCCTTTTGCCATGCCTACAGCTCCTTTAAAAAAAGATTCAGAACTGTTTCCACCGGTGATCATTTCTCCGGACATACACATAGCTCCGGCACTGGTACCGGCAATGACGATTTTATCATTCTGAAATCGCTTTAAAAGTATTTTATGAATAGTACTCCCACCTATATTACCGGTAATTTTCGACTGGTCACCACCTGAAAACATAACGCAGTCCGCTTTTTTTATCATGTCAATATGTTCAGGGTCTTCAGACTGTTCCCTTAATCGAATATCCATGATATATACATCTGTACAACCAAGTTTTTGAAAGGCTTTAGTATAGTTGACTATCACTTCGTCGGGTATGCTGGAAGCTGTAGGTATAATAACAATACTTGCATGAATGCCACCACTTTCTTTTACCACCCGCGACAAAATGCCTGAATTGATGTATTCCAATGTGTATTTCTCACTCTTTACAATTCCTTTGTCTTCATTCCCACCGATTGGTATCAATATTCCTTTAACATTCATGCATAATAAAATTTACAGTGCAAAATTACAGCTATTCTTTCATAAACAGAAGTAAGCGAACTGAAAGTTAACCACTGACATGCAAGATTTATTTTTAATATGTCCTATCATAGCGTTATGATTACTTTATGCAATCTTATTTCCGGTAGGTTACATCAATTTTGAACTTATAAATAACATTGCTGTTTGAATTCACAAAGAAACGATACTTTTGCGAAGATTTTGAAAAGTATACGTTTACTTTAAATGTTATAATGGCAGTTATTAAATTCAGATTTGAAGACAAAACCAATCCTGAAATTTTGGTGGACAATGCAGAAGCCGGATATTCCATATTGGAAATAACTGAAGATCATCATATACATCTCAATCACAATTGCGGCGGTGTCTGTGCCTGTTCTACCTGTCATATCTATATAATAAAGGGAGGACAAAGTCTGGAAGAAATATCAGACAAAGAAGAAGATTTTATTGATCGGGCCATCAATCCTAAAATCGAATCAAGACTTGCCTGTCAATGTATTATCCTCGATGATAATGCAGAAATCGAAGTGATCATACCGGATCAAAAAAATATCATAGGTCATGAACATTAGTTTGAATAAAATAAACAATGCTGCAGACTTGATTTTGATGCCAGCTCGCATAACCAAATTTATATAGTTAATTAAACAGACAAATAAAATGGCATTCGAAGATATTGATAATTTACCAATCACATGGGCTGATCATGAGGATGTAGGTATGAGATTGTATGAAAAATTTGGCGATGAATTTAATGAAGGGAAAATTTACAGAACGAGATTTACAGAATTGATAGAATGGGTCATTGAAATTCCTAA
The DNA here is from genome assembly GCA_014379665.1 of Saprospiraceae bacterium. GTDB lineage: Bacteria > Bacteroidota > Bacteroidia > Chitinophagales > Saprospiraceae > OLB9. The sequence goes on from JACMLK010000156.1 coordinate 18,935, forward strand.
TTTTATTGGAAAAAGAGAGGAATGCACTGAAGGCCACTTAGAACAGATACAAGCCAAATGGGTGTACGAATGGAGAGATAATCAATAACTCATGAACTATTCATTATTCAAAAATATCACCACTTTTATATTTGATGTGGATGGAGTCTTCACCAATAGCGAGGTGATTGTGATGGAGAATGGGGATCTACTGCGCACGATGAACACAAGAGATGGTCAGGCTGTAAAAATAGCATTGGATGCTGGATTCCACATAGCTATCATTACCAAAGGTCTTTCAGAAGGGGTAAGAAAAAGATTTCAACTCCTTGGCATATCCCATATCTACGATAAACAAAAAGAAAAAGAAAGCGCTTTTGATGACATTGTCACAAAATTAAATCTCAAAAGGGAAGAAATACTATTTATGGGTGATGATATACCTGATTTGGTTTTGTATGACAAAGTTGCAATTTCTGCCACTCCTTCAGATGGTGCGATGGAAAATCTACAGAGAGCAAAATTTATTGCTTCCAAAAAGGGAGGAGACGGATGTGTACGGGAAGTAATAGAAAAAGTGATGAGATTGCAAGGCAAATGGATATTTTAAAAAATGATGCTTGCTTATTTTAAAATATTACGGCCTAAAAACCTTTTAATTGTTGGGATTACCCAATGGATTTTGTATCGTTTTATCATTTTACCTTTTGTAGGCACTCCTTCTCTGGACGTTTGCCTGTTTTTACTTTTGATAACTGATACCATACTGATAGCCGCCGGAGGTTATATCATTAATGATATTCATGATCACCGTGCTGATATGGTAAATAAACCTTCACTGACCTTTATTCCTTCTTTGATCAGTTTAAAGGCAGCAGGAATATATTATAAATTCATTTTACTCACCGGACTAATCATTGCCTTATATATAGGTCAACGTATCCACCAAATGCATATGGTCCTAATTTATCCGGTTGGGAGTGCATTACTTTACATGTACTCAGTAAAATATAAAAACACAGTCATTTGGGGAAATGTTATCGTAAGTGTTTTTGTAGCTTTTGTCTCTGGAATCGTACTCATAGCCGAAAGAGCGTCCATTGTGTCAATCGTTGATCCTAAAACCATGAATCTGGTAATTGAGCTGTTTGTTGTTTATATGATCTTTTCCTTTTTGGTCAATATGATTCGTGAAATAGTCAAAGATCTGGAAGACGCTGAAGGTGATACATTATCAGGCGGAGTCACCTTTGGTATCAGATATGGAATGCAAAGTGCCGTAAAGCTAAGTGTAATCCTAGCTATTTTGACCATTCTGGCTATAATTGGTTGGTTGATGTGGACAAATGTCCCTTTTGAACTAAGATCTGCTGTCTTTTTATTACTGTTTGTAGCCGCTCCTTTAGTGAGCATAATTCAAATTCTAACTAAATCCAATCATAAAAGTGATTTCACAAAAATCAGCACGATTCTCAAATGGACTATGGTGGCCGGCCTCGGCAGTATTGTACTTATTTCATCAACACTAACATCTGAATGAATATTCTGAAAAACAAAAAACTTATTCTGGGGTCAAAATCTCCCAGACGACGTCAATTGCTCACGGATGCAGGATTTGTATTTGAAATGCGGATGCAGGACACAAATGAAGATTTCGATTTATCTTTACCGGTACTTGAAGTGGCTGAAACTCTTGCCATACGCAAAGCGGAAGCATTGATTAACTCCCTTACAAAAGATGAAATTCTGATCACAGCAGATAGTGTAGTCATTCTTAATAATACCATTTATAACAAACCAACAACCTATGATGAAGGTGTCAGGATGCTTAAAACACTGGCCGGACAAACCCATACAGTAGCTACAGGGGTGTGCCTTTTATCCATTTCTAAAACTGTTTCTTTTACTTCTTTAACTTATGTCACCTTTGATCAAATGACAGGAGAAGAGATTGATTATTATCTGGTTAATCATCAGCCATATGACAAAGCAGGTGGATATGGCATTCAGGATTGGATCGGCCTCTGCAAGGTCAAATCCATTGAGGGAAGTTACAGTAATGTTATGGGGCTGCCTGTCCGGGATGTATATGATGCTTTAAAAAGGTTTTAAAGCAATGCTTTTAAAAAGTAATAGAACTTACATTTTTAAACAAGTTAAGCTAACACTTTTCCCAATAAATGCCTCTGTGCCGCTTACCTGACTACAGTGATATCTCCATAATATTTATCTGGTACCACTTTACCTTCAATCTGAATTTCAATATAAAAAACATAGACCCCCGGTTGAACCTCAACTCCATCTTTATCTCCCTTCCAGCCTTCACCCGGAACGCCTGCAGGCCTGTCAGTATTATTGAATAACAGATTTCCCCATCTGTCATAAATTTGCATGATCTTTACCAAACCGTTTACACCCTCAGGCATATGTACATAAAATTCATCATTGGTATTGTCACCATTAGGACTGAAAATATTTGGAATAACTACTTCAGTATTGAACCGTTCAACAGTGATCTGAAGACTATCCGGGCAGTTATTGCCATACAAATAATCCAATGTGTAAGTAGTTGTTTCGGTTGGATTGGCCGTTGGATTAAAACAATCCGGACAACTTAATGAAGCAGAAGGTGTCCATTTTAAATCATACACGGTATTTATAGGTGCTATGACATTAAGCTGTACGCTCCCATCTGTCAGCAGTGTTTGAATTATATCTACTATGGGAGCGATGCTTTCTGTTACATTAATGGTGAGGGTATCTCTGCATCCATCTGTCGTTTCAAGTGATATAAAGTGATTGCCAGGGACAAACTCGGTATTAAACGGCAACCCAAGAGTGCTTGAAATTATCACATTGTCAATACTTAAGGTGTAAGGACCGGACTGAGATGCCTGATTAATTACAAGTTCGGCATTTTCATCATCACAATTGTATGTCAGGGTATGTCCAAAATTAAAATCCCGGAAACTCAATTCAACATTGATCACACTGTCACAACCATTAGTAGCCGCACCTGACAATACAAAACTACCCGAAGGATTTGACTTGTCAAAAACTATGTTGTTTCCTGTATAGGTAAAATTGTCATTGCAGGTAGTTATTTTAATATCGCCTGTCGCCATTTGCAAAAAAGTAAGTGTAACATTGATTATGCTGTCACATCCATTCTCTGCTTGTCCAGATAAAGTAACAGTTCCTGTTTGATTGGATTTATCAAATGTTGTATTACCGATAGTGAAAGTAAAATTCTGATTACAAGACTGAGATTTGAAATTAGATACCGAAGGTAATAAGAACTCCAGATTCACCTGCACCACACTATCACAACCCGAAGCACTGGCACCGGTTAAAGTTACAGATCCGGTTGGATTGTTTTTATCAAATAAAACCCCGCCTACATTATAAAAATAGGTCTGATCGCACGATGAAAAATTAAACTGACCTGATGAAAAAGTACTGAAGGTTATATTTACCATTACCAGACTATCGCATCCATTGAAGTTTTTTAATAAAACCTGACCTGAAGGATTTGAAGCATTAAAAACACTTGAGCCAACTGTCAGTGAAAAATTCATATCACAGGTTGTCCTGTTCACTGCTGTTACCGGTGAAGGGTTTTTAAATGTCAGGTTTACATTGATCAGACTATCACATAAAGCGACATTGCCGGAAGGAATTACGGTTGTACCTGTGGGTTTAATTTCCGAGTAAACATCTGTTCCGATAGTCAGCGTCTCTCCTTTACAAAGTGATCTTATTATATTTTTTTGTGGCAAACTACTGGAATTGAAGGAATCGGTCACCAGATAGGTGAAGTTACAACTACTTCCGGCTACATGAATACTATCCACACTAAGGGTAAAGGTAGCATTCAATGGCAGTGTATTAAAGTCAAAGGGGCCTGATTTTTTTACACAGACAGGAATAACCAGTGGTTGGGAATTGATAGTGGAAATAGCAGCATTGAAATTTTGTCCTGTGAGTGGAGTCAATGTTAAGAATACTGTTGAACCGGGAATGGAA
>JACMLK010000157.1 GCA_014379665.1 Saprospiraceae bacterium
CCACTCTTGATGAATTGGTAAAAGTGTTGGAAGATAATCCTCAAATTAATATACAGTTATCAAGTCACACAGATTGTAGAGGCACTGAGGACTATAATCAGGAACTTTCTCAAAAAAGAGCTGAGTCCGTTGTCAATTACCTTATAGCCAAATCTATAAAGGCAGACAGATTAATTCCGAAAGGATATGGAGAATCACTATTAGTAGACACCTGCGAATGTGATCTATGTACAGAAAGCCAGCACCAATCTAATCGACGTACTACTTTTAAAATTATTAAAAGATAGTATGTAATAGAGCGATGAGGCAGGATTCAGTCATGATATTGTAAATTTCATTGCTCAGTTTTTGGTTTCATTTGAACAATGTATGCTGAAATGACGGCTAAATTTTGATAAATTTTGAACTAAAGGAACCATGTTCATGGATTGATTCCAGAAAGTATAACCCGGCAGGCAAATATCTGATATCCAGTGAATACTTACCTGATGTCCTTAATGGTAAAGGTACTTGGATTGGGGAACCGAATGAAGGGATTAAAATTAATTTTGAAAGGTTGATTTCCGATTCAATTTGCAAAAAATCATACACAGGATTTGGGAATATTTTAATAGGTTTTGCAAAAATATTTTCAGTTTCACTTATATTTTCAATGTTATAGAAATCTATAATATCACAACCCAGGCCATCTGTAACCGTAACTGAATATATTCCCTGACTCAATCCTCTAATACAAAGTGTGTCAACCACACCGGTAGTCCAGGAAATTTGATATGGTAAAATCCCGCCTTGAGGTAAAATACATATTTTCCCTGATGATTTATTGTCTACATCGTGTGTGATTTCACTTTCAATGGTCAGGTCAGATTCAGATGTAATAAATATATTTTCTGCATGAATGGAGCATAGTTTGCTGTCCGTTATTGTAGCACTGTATACACCATTTGGAAGATTTTGTATCGTTTGACCTGAATATTGTCCGTCATTCCACGACACATCTATCGGTTTGCTTCCCCCGGTTATGTGAATAGAAATGAAGCCTGACGAATCCTGCCTGCAATCATTTGATGAGACCTCATCTACAGTATAAAAATAGGCTTCTTTTTCTTCCAACCTGATGATTTCTGAATTCCCTGTACAACCTTGATTGTCCGTAATCGTCACTTGATAATCACCTGCCGGCAAATTCGAAATAATGTCTGTTGCTTCAGGTTTAATGTACTGGATACCATTACTCCAATTAAAATCATAGGGAGATTTCCCATTTAGTACTTGAGCCGAAATTGATGCAACGGCATCATTATAACAAGCATTTTCGGACAAAATAGAGAGGTCAATGTTGATGTTATCATTGATATAAGGAAGATATATGTTTGGTATACTTGATTTGCATCCCATTTGATCATATGCGGTGACACTATAATTGCCAGAAATCAGATGATCAAAAAAAATATTGGAAAGATCAGTATGATTCCATACATAGTTGTATCCGGGTGTACCTCCTGTACTATTCAAACCAATATAACCATCCTGTCCAAGGATACATTTTGACGGTTTAATGCTATCCACAAAGATTTCAAAAAGCGCAGGTTGACTTATAGTTACCGGAGATATAGTATTTAGACACCCATTGGAGTCGGTGACACTTACGGTGTATTCTCCGGCTTTCAAATCAAAGATGTCATCAGTGAACGAAAAATTATTCCAGAAGTACGTGTAAGGGGTAGTACCTCCAATAACTTTTATTTTGATTGATCCATTTGTTTCTCCGAAACATCTTACATTTTCACTGCTTATCACTTGTATATTTATTGAATCGGGCTGAGTCAATATAGTTGACAGCTTCTTTTCACACCCTAAATTATCTGTAATGGTAGCCCGGTACGTTCCGGCATACAGATTTGAGATCGTTGCTGTAGTTTCATTATTATCCCAAAGATAAGTATATGGCGGTGTACCATTAATGGTAATTAATTCGATAAATCCGTTGTTTTGTCCAAAACAATTCGGATTTCTTTTGGTCTTTACATCTGTTAATATTGCAGGTCTTGCCAATAATTCAAAACCAGAAATAAATACCATGCAATTATTAGAATCTGTTATGGTCACTGAATAGATTCCTTCCGGAATATCGGTGAGATTTTTGGTTGTATGTCCATTTGACCAAATGTAAAGGTATGGTTCCAGTCCGGTAGTGTGCTCTATAAAAATATTACCATCAGACATACCAAGACAGGAAGGTTTATCACTTCCGGTCACAAAAGCATTTAAATTATTATTTGTATTTATCTGAATAAAATCTGTTTTTACCATGCACCCATCAGTATCTGTGATAAAGGCATAGTATATTCCGGCCCCAAGTCCCGTGATCACAGACCCATTTTCTGTAGTATTCCATTCCACATTATAAGGTGGATTTCCACCTGAAATACTTAACGAAATCAAACCATCATTCGAACCGATGCAGGATACGTTTTGTTTATTGATCGTATACAAAATTGGATTTGATTCAGCCAAATCATCATCTTTTCCGTTACAATTTTCATCGATACTATTACATCTGATCTCATTGGCATTAGGATGAATGAATGAATTATTATCATCACAATCTCCACCGATTCTACTGAATCCGGAAGGCAAATATGATGAACAGATTTCAATAAAATTACTTTCTGTCCCATACCCATCCAAATCATGATCTGCATAATAAGTAGACAAACCTGAACTCAAAATGGAATTATAAAATTCAATCTGATCGAGCGCCATGTCAGCTAAAGACCCATCACCGGATATTCCGGTAAATCTGAATATTGCTGTTAGTTGATCATACTCTGACAAAGAGAGCGTTACTCTTTTCCACCGGTCTTCCTGACTCCCGGTAATTTTTATCAGTTCCGACCAGTGATTACCTGCATCTGTACTAATTTCTAATTTAAGGCTTGCAATATCTGCCCCAAAAAAATGATAATAAAAAGACATATCGCAACCTGATAAATTACTTTTTACTTCAATACATTTAGATTGAAGGATCACAGGATTATTTATTCCACAAAGAAGGGGGTTGTTTTCAATATAAATGTATTTTCCGGGGCCATTAATATCTCCTGAAGGTCCGGTATTCTCTGTGTCGGTTTTTCCCTGCCAAACTATCCAATCCTGATTACCATCATTATCAACATTGGTCCAGACAGATGATGTCAAGGGACAACTAATGCCGCAGCCTTCAATACATGATGACAAATCATCAAAATTTTCAAAGATGGTATTTTCTTCGCAGGTTGTTGTGAAACTAAGGTTACAACTCAACTCAGACACGGTTGTTCCACAAATGGCATGCAGGGAGATTTCATATGTGGTATTGGGAAGAAGGTTATTTACAGTAAAATCACCTTCATGGCAATTTACAAATATTTCTCTGGGTAGTTGTCCGGGTTCAGTGATCACTATTTTGATCGTATTGCATCCTGAAAATGAATCCCAATCTAGCGTCACATTATTTTTTCCAATTTCAGAAATGGTGAAATTTTCAGGAACAGTACATTTTTCTCTGTTGAAGTTTATGTGGAAATATTTAAGTTTGCCCACATCCTTTAATGCCCTGTCAAAAAATATGAGTTTCCATTCACCCATCACATTTGTATTAGTACCTAAGTCAGCCATATTCTCATCGGGTTTAAATGAACCAATGTAGGGTGGTCTGTTGTCTTTTAAAATGGCGCAGGCATTTTGATTAAAAGAAGTTACAGAAATACAGGTCTGATCAGAAATATCACCAAAATCATCTGTTATTATTCCATTATGATTTGAAAGTATAGCCTGATGGCCTGAAGGTGTTTGGAGCATTATTTTAAGATCTGCCGGCCAGTCATGTTCCAGAATCATATCTACGGACTCAATAAAAACATCCTGACCTAATATACCTGATTCATCAACTGCTATAAGAAAAATCTCGGTTCCGTTATCTTTAATTGGGAGATTGATCTGGCAATCAGTCGGATTTGTTAGTACTGTAGAAAATAAAAAAGGTCCGTTCCAGTCACTTTTTCTGTCAGCAGTACAAATGGTTCTGATATATAATTCATAAGCTGTGGACGGCACCAATTGATTAAATGTATATTCTTTGGTCAATATTAACGGACTGGTTGAAATTCCTGTTTTAGGAGCACCTCTCAGCACAAGCTCGATTTCCCATCCTAAGTGGGCATCATTTGTATCTGACCATTTAATTTTTATTGAAGAAGTAGTCTTTTCTGAAAAAGAAATTGAAAAAGGTTTATTACATACCTGTGAAGTAACAATGGTAAAATTTGTTAAAAATAAGGTAAAAATACCTATTAAAATACATCGGTTTGTTATGTCCAAATTATCGAATTAAATTCAAAATTAAGCAAAAAAAATCAGTAACAGAAAAACTCAATATAAATAATAATTAGTCTCAAATTAGGTTGTCATATATTATCATTTTTACGATATTTTTTGTATTTTTGCACATTCTTTTGAAAACTAAAATATTGAATACGTAAATGGCTAATGATCAGCGGATTATCCCGATAAATATAGAGGACGAAATGAAATCATCTTACATAGATTATTCTATGTCGGTGATCGTTTCAAGGGCATTGCCTGATGTAAGGGACGGATTAAAACCCGTACATAGAAGAGTGCTTTTTGGCATGTCTGATTTGGGGTTGGCATATGGTAGATCACACAAAAAATCTGCAAGAATTGTAGGAGAAGTATTAGGTAAATATCATCCACATGGTGACACTTCAGTATATGATGCCATGGTGCGAATGGCACAGGATTGGTCATTAAGATATCCTTTGGTAGACGGACAGGGCAATTTTGGTTCGATGGATGGAGATAGTCCAGCGGCGATGAGATATACAGAAGCCAGATTGGCCAGGATAAGTGATGAAATACTAGCTGATATTAATAAAAATACGGTAGATTTCAAACTTAACTTTGATGATTCCCTCGAAGAACCATCTGTCTTGCCTGCACGAATCCCAAATCTGTTAATTAATGGAGCGTCAGGAATCGCTGTGGGAATGGCCACCAATATGCTGCCGCATAATCTTTCTGAAGTGATAGCAGGAACAAAAGCTGCCATTGACAATCCTGATATTACTATTGATGAGTTAATGGAGTTTATCAAAGCCCCTGATTTTCCAACCGGGGGTACTATTTATGGGTATGCCGGAGTTAAAGAAGGATTTCATACCGGAAGAGGCAAAGTGATTGTCAGGGGTAGAGCAACAATTGAGAATGGGGCAGGAGGAAAAGAGACGATCATTATTACTGAAATTCCTTACCAGGTGAATAAAGCAGGCCTGGTTGCCAAAATTGCCGAGATGGTGAATGATGGCAAAATTGACGGCATTACAGATATCAGGGACGAGTCGGACAGAAAAGGTCTCAGAATCGTAGTTGAAATACGGAGAGATGCCATGGCAAGTGTAGTTTTGAGTAAATTGTATAAATATACACCGCTTCAGACATCCTATGGAATCAATAACATAGCACTTGTTCAAGGCAGACCTAAAGTACTCAATCTAAAAAACCTAATAGAAGAATTTATAAAGTTCCGGATTGAAGTTATCATAAGAAGAACACAATTTGATCTTGAAAAAGCTCAGGAAAGAGCGCATATACTTGAAGGATTATTGATTGCACTTGATAACATTGATGAAGTCATCAGGATTATAAGACAATCAAAGACTGTTGATGAAGCAAAAGATGGATTGATTGCAAGTTTCAGCCTGAGTGAAATACAGGCAAAAGCTATACTTGAAATGCGTCTTCAGCGACTTGTAAGTCTGGAGATAGATAAAGTACGCGAAGAATATAATGAAATATTATCTAAAATTGAATATTACAAAAGCATACTTGCAAGTGACCAACTCCAGAGAGAGATTATTAAGCAGGAGTTGGATGAGATAAATGAGAAATATGGAGATAAACGCAGGACTGATATCTCTTACGCCGATGATGAGATAAGTGTAGAAGACCTTATACCCAATGAAGAGGTCGTAATTACTATTTCTCATCTTGGTTATGTAAAAAGAACAAAAACAGATGAGTTCAGGCAGCAGAGCAGGGGTGGTAAGGGCTCGAGAGGCGCTAAAACCCGTACTGAAGATTTTGTAGAGCAAATGTTTATTGCCCACAACCATAATTATCTCTTGTTATTTACGGAGCAGGGTCGTTGTTTTTGGTTAAGGGCTTTTGAGATTCCTGAAGCAAGTAAAACGTCTCAAGGCAGAGTTATCCAAAATTTATTGGCTATTCCTTCAGATGATAAAGTAAGGGCATATATTAAAATCGAAAATCTTAATGACACTGACTTTATTAATAATAATTATATCATATTTTGCACCAAACGGGGCATGGTTAAAAAGACCATTGTAGAGGCTTTCTCCCGTCCAAGGACAAATGGTATCAATGCTATTACGATCAATGAAGGGGATCAACTACTTGAAGCCAAACTGACTAATGGTATAAATGAAATTATTATCGCTAATAAGGAAGGCAGGGCAATAAGATTTAATGAATCAAAAGTGAGGCCTATGGGAAGATCAGCTGCGGGAGTAAAATCGATGAAACTTGGCAGTAAAAATGACGAAGTAATAGGCATGATTTCTGCAGATCCGACCAAACCTGATTATTCTGTTTTTGTTGTCTCCGAAAAAGGAAATGGTAAACGTTCACCTCTTGAAGATTACCGAATTACCAACAGAGGTGGTAAAGGGGTAAAGACGATCAATATTACAACTAAAACCGGACAGCTGGTCGCCATTAAATGGGTAAGCGAGTTTGACGACCTCATGATTACCACTGCCGATGGTATTGTCATCAGAACACCGGTATCTGCTGTAAGA
>JACMLK010000158.1 GCA_014379665.1 Saprospiraceae bacterium
GGAAACGGTGCACCTCCTTATGAATATTTATGGAACAATGGATCTACAAATCCAATTTTACCAAATCTTTGTGCGGGAACATACACTGCATTTGTAGTCGATGATGACGGTTGCACTGTATCGGAAACGTATGTTCTCACTGAACCATCACAATTATTTCCCGGTGCCGGTTCTACTGATGAAACTGCAGCAGATGCGAATGATGGCACTGCATGGGCTGCGCCCTCAGGTGGTGCAGGACCGTATACATATCACTGGAATAACAACAGTACAGATTCATTGATTACAGATCTGCCACCAGGCAATTATACCGTGACTGTAACAGATGCTAATTCCTGTTCAGCATCTCAGACTGTCGTCGTTCATATATTCGGCTGTACTACGCTGGACGGAATTGTTTCACATAATACCTGTTTTGAAAGTTGCGATGGTACTATTACTGTAACACTTAATAATGCTATGCTGCCTATCACTTATCAATGGGACAATGGCAGTACGGGTGCTGTTTTAACGGGTCTGTGTATCGGTACATATAGTGTTACGGGTACTGATGCTACAGGTTGTGCCGGGTTTGGATATTTTGTAATTGAGCAACCATTACCATTAAATGCGAATGCGAGCAACACGGATGAAACAGAACCGGATGCAGATGATGGTACTGCATGGTCTGTTCCGCTGGGAGGGACTTCTCCATATTCTTATTTATGGAGTAATGGGAGCACGGATTCATTGATTGTCGATTTAGCGCCCGGTGTTTATTTTCTTACCGTGACGGATGATAATGGATGTACAGATCTGGATATTGCAAGCATAAGCCCGGTATTATGTATTGGCAATCACACATTCACTTACATAGAGCCTACGTGTCACAATAGTTGTGATGGTTCTGCACTCGCGATGGTATCTGATCCCAATAATGTGCTTTCTTATTTATGGAATACAGGTGATACAACTAATTTTCTCAATAATTTATGCGATGGTGCTTACAGCCTGACGATAACAAATGAAAATCTTGGATGTACTGACCAAAGTTTCACATTTGAATTAGATCCCCCGGATTCTTAACAAATCAATGAAGAACAGATCACGCATATTACAGATACCACTTCCTCATCGGTTACTTCACATGCTATTGGTGGGACAGGGCCGTATACTTATTTATGGCATGGACCTGGTGGATTCTCTAGTAATCAAAAAAATCTATCAGGCATACCTGTAGGGATCTATGTTGTAGAAATCACAGATGCACATGGATGTTCAGTCGTGGATTCCATTCACATTGAAGATAACTCTACGGTGGGCATTTCAGATCCTGATAATTTGAAAATTAGTTTATACCCTAATCCTGCAAGCGGGATTGTGCATATAGTTGCAGATGGTTTTAGTGAGTTTCAGGTCACTGTATATAACCTGGATGGCCGCAAAATCAGGACATATAATGGTGTAGAAGTGATTGATGTGAGTGATGTGGGTCAGGGAGTGTACATTGTAAAGATTAAACATGTTGGGGGATATTCTATTCAGCGACTTGTCGTCAGAAGCTAATTTACCGAAAAAATGAATTATTAATGGTTCAAAACATGCTTCATCTCGGTAATTAGCCCGTTCGTCATCTTAATTAGCACTCTCATCAGTTAGCCTTTCTTAATTGAATTATATTTTCGTTGATTTATTGCGTTAACAGGAAAGCAACACAAAATCGAAATATAGTTCAATTCAGCTCTTCAATTAATTCCTGATTTTTATCCTATGAATTTAGATTCCGGAGGATACATCCACATTGAATCGAATCAATGTTTATTCTATTATTTAATACCAGTGATTCTCCGGTATTACTCCATGCCGCACATTGAAGTTAAATTTGAATTACTTTGATGTGAAATAATTATGCTATTTAATTCTCCAGGCAGTAAAACCTGAGATCACCTGTACTCCTTCAGGAATATAGTAGTGTTGCCCGATATTTTCTAAAGGTTTTTTGCAACTTTTCAATTAACCAATGCTCTCCAGCATTATTTTTTTGGCATGAAATATAATTCCGGGCTTCTTCCATTTATGATTCTGATGTCCTTTGCTCAGGTGTTTGGTCAAATCAATGCCAGATTTAATCATTTAACTTCAGACCAGGGGCTGACCTCAAATAATACAACCTGCCTGCTAAAAGATAGTAGAGGGTTTCTATGGATAGGCACAGATGCCGGTCTTAATCGCTTTGATGGAAAAAACATTATTCCCCACACGTACACTATTGGGCATCCAACCACCTTACTCAACGATAATATCACTACCCTTTTTGAAGATGAATCTCATCGAATATGGATTGGTACGCAAGCCGGTTTGAGCATATTTGATCCTGATTCTTCTAAATTCCTCAATTTTAGAAATGTAATTTCAGCAAACGATACTGTTGATTTCAGGGAAGGAGTAATGTCCATAGGGCAATTCAATAACCGAATATGGATCGCAACCCGTAGCTATATTTTTTCTACACCAACGGATTCATTTCACTTTAAAAAAGTAGAAGATCATTTGACTTGCACTCCCGGTAAAAAAACCTATTTCCTTCCAAACCGAACGATCACAACGAAATCCGCTATTTGGTTTTCTTCTTCAAAAGGGCCCGTATTTACGGAAGACGGAGTTACTTTTTACCATAAAGACTACAATCCAAATCACTGGCCCATTCTTGATAAAGGCTGGTTGGCTTCACTTTACAATGATGGGGACTCCTTACTTTATTTTTCCACCATTCATTTTCCGGGTTTATATATCTATCGTCCGGGAAATCCTTCTTTAGATTCGGTTTCATTCATCAGCAATCCGGACGCAAAGAATATTTGGGTTATGGCATTGAGTAAACTGAATGACAATGAAATCCTGGGCTCCTCCATTAATAACGGAGCGTTTATTTATAATAAGAAGTTGCAAACGACAAAGTTTTATCTTCCTGACAACACAAATCCCCGCTCTCTCAGTAGTAATGCTGCTACCCAAACATTAGTCGATAGTCTTGGAACCATTTTCCTGGCAACAGACCATGGCCTTGCGTATGTAAATCCATCACAGCCCCCGTTTAAAATATTTAATACATCCAATACACCTCTTGAGAATATGAATGTTCAGGTGGCCGAAGATGACCAGGGAACACTTTGGTTTGCCCCCTTAAAAAACGGTCTATTCTCATATATGCCGTCAACCGGAAAAATCGAATCACACCATTTTTCCGGCAAATACAACAATGTTTGGTCTTTATATTATGAAGGGGATAACTTACTATTGGGAACAGAAGGAGGCTTTGCCACATTTTCTGTTTTATCCAAAATATTTAAACCATTACTCAAAGTAATTCCCAAATCTGTACAGGAATTAACGGACAGCCCTACTTCCTTTATTCTTAAAGATAAATCAGGCTCATTTTGGATAGGAATTTATCCGTATGGATTACTTAAATACAATTTTGAAACAAGGGAATATATTCACTATACAACCATAGATTCCATCTACAAATTGCCGGGTCTTGGTACAATATCCTCGGCAACAATGGATGACAATGGAACGCTTTGGTTAGGGTATGCGTCAAATGATTTGTCGGAAATAAATACATTCAATAATTCTATCCGGAATTTTAAAATACATTCAAATGATGAATACGGAATAATTGGAACTATTTCATCTGTAACGCTTGATGCCAAGGGAAATCTCTGGATTGGAACCACGCAGGCCGGCCTTTTCAAATATAATATCGATAGGAATTCCTTTTCTTCTTTCGATACAAGGAACCATTTATCCAGCAATAAGATAGGCGCAATAGTCTTCGATCAGGATAAGAAACTTTGGATCAATACTTCCAATGGATTAAATAAATTCGATCCGGTAACTGAAACGTTTACGGCTTATAATTCAGCGGATGGATTGCCTTCCAACCAGTTCAACACAACTCCTAATTTTGTTTCCAGGGATGGTACCGTGTACACAAGCAGTGATATTTACCTGATCAGTTTTAATCCTAAGGAAATACAACCAAATCTCAAACTTCCCATCATAGGTTTCTCCTCTTATAAAAAATCCGGTGAAGAATTTACCATTACCTCAGCAGATGCATGCATCAATTTTACGTCCCGGGACAAAATGATCACGTTCAATTTTTTCGGACTGAATTTTATTGATCCTGACAAAACCGAGTATGCGTACATGCTGGAAAACTTAGAGGACACCTGGAACTACACTAATATTCCTTTCGCCATTTATAATGCATTAAACCCGGGTGATTATACACTCAAAGTCAAAGCAACCAATATACCAGGAGACTGGAATGTTCCTGAAGCCATTATGAAAATTCATGTATCAGGACCCTTTTGGCTGGCATGGTGGTTTATTGCTTCTGCTTTTGCTATTTGTACAATGCTTGTAGTTGGTATCTACCGAATCAGAATGAATCAAATCAATAAAATACAGGCAATTCGCACAAGGATCTCTAAAGATCTTCATGATGAAATCGGAAGTACCCTGGGCAGTATATCGATCTTTAGCAAGGCCGCAGAAATGATGAAACAGGAACAGTATCCTGAAATCATTTCAACACTTCATCAAATAGGGTATAATGCCCGGAATGCTATGGAGAATATGAGTGATATCGTATGGGCAGTAAGTCCTTCCAATGAGTCATTCAAAGATTTAATGGAACGATTACAGATCTATGCTTATAAAATACTGGAGGCAAAGAATATAAATCTGCAATTTGAAATCTCTGAAGACCTATATCATGCAAAACTTGATCTTCAGCAAAGAAGAAATATATACCTGATCCTTCGGGAAGCTATTCATAACGTTGCCAAATACTCCAAGGCCAATCACTGCACCATTAAAGCAGAAATCCTTAATAAAAAAATTAATCTTAAGATAATAGATGATGGGCATGGATTTGACTCTGGATCAAAAAACCTTGGAGGAAACGGTTTTATCACAATGAAACAGCGTGCTGAAGAATTGAACGCAGTTTTTACGATTTTTTCAGAAAAATTAACAGGTACTATACTTACTCTGGAAATTTGAAATACCTGAAGCCCATGAAAGAAAAATCTACTATAAAAGTTTCCTTATACGATGACTGTTGTCCATTTCGGGAAAGCATATCAAAATTATTTTCATTAGTTCCACAAATCGAATTAATTGGTTCGTATTCGAATGCAACGGCAATCCTTGAAAACTGCAGATATCGTAAACCGGATGTAATTCTCATGGATATTGATATGCCCGGGATATCCGGCATTGATGCCGTTTCGATGATACAGACCCATTTCCCGGATATAAAAGTTTTGATGCAGACAGTATTCGAAGATAACCACAGAGTATTCCAATCGATTTGTAATGGTGCCGTAGGGTACATCTTAAAGAAAACAGATCCGGTAGAAATCGTGGACGCTGTCAAACAGGCATATGATGGCGGTGCGCCTATGTCACCCGGTATAGCGTTTAAAATACTACATATGCTAAGGAAACAGCACCATGTGCAAAATGAGGAAATAGATCTTAGCGCACGTGAGCTTGAAGTGCTCACACTGCTTGCCAAAGGATTCAGCTATAAAATGATTGCGTCAGAATGCAACATTTGTATTGATACAGTCCGTTTTTATATTAAGAAAATCTATGAAAAGCTTCAGGTGCATTCTATGACTGAGGCTGTCAGTAAGGCCATCAGGGCAAAACTTGTTTAAGGCACTTTGACCTCACTGCAAGTTTAAATTTTCACCATTTCTTCTATCGGTTTTCCCATTGTCAATACATGATCATGTAGTAGACATGGGATAGTTTACTACTTAGATTTGAACCACGAAGATTATCGAACTCATACTATTCTCTTACTACACTATAAGGTGTATACGCAATATACCCAAAAATGTGTATTGCATTCCGGTCGCAGGAAACCAAACTTTGAACTCAGATTCAGCCTATTGTCTATGCTACATACCAGCCAAGTGGCAACATTAAAAAAGTAGAATTGAAAACGGAAAAGTTATTCATACCTAAAAATAAATAACCATGAATCATTTAAAAATTGTTTTTAACGACATTCAGGATGCACCGACTAATCTGGATTTTGAATAAGGTCTGTAGTCGTCTTTAAAAATAAAATTGCTCTATACACCTAATTTAATTTTCAGTTGAGAAAATTGACCCGCTATGATTAAATATGCTCTTTATATTCTCATTGCCTTAGAATTTATAATATCGTGCAGGCAAAAAGAAGATCATACGAGCCAACATACATATGGTCCAAAAGTAGTAGAAGCACATGGATATGTAGTACCGAAAGACAGTATGTCAGAGCCCAAAGTTATCCCTGTTGATGAAAGCAAATTGAAAAAAATTCCTGTTGGAAGTCCAAAAGTAGTACTTACGAATACCAATATATTTCCTGCCAAAACTCCAAAGGAGGTAGTTGCCGGAATTCCACATGTATGTACTCCCGGGCAAGACACCTTCTCTTTGCCCATCACTGTAATTGCTATTGATAGTCCTTTTCTGGCAGGTATCCCGGAATTAGCAATAGCGAAAGATGCCGGAGTTAAAGACCATAACCCACGAAATTTCAGCTCATTTGGCAAGAATCAAGGATTAAAATCAGGTAATATTAGTTGTTTGCTTCAAGATGAAAAAGGAAATCTATGGATAGGTACAAGTGGAGGTGGCGTTGCAAAATATGATGGGAAATATTTTACTTATTTGACCGAGAAGGAAGGACTTTGCAACAATTTTATTTTGAGCATTCTGAAAGATAAAAGTGGAAATTTCTGGTTTGGTACAAATGGGGGTGGAATATCAAAGTATGATGGAAAATATTTTACCAATTACGGTGAGAGAAACGGACTTAATAATAATGTTGTTACCAGTTTAATCCAGGATAAAAATGGGAATATTTGGTTAGGTACATTTGGAGGGGGTGTATCGAAATATGATGGAAAATCATTTACTCATTATACTTACAAAGAAGGCCTCAGCGATGATTTTGTATGGAGTGTTTTAGAAGACAAAAATGGTAATCTCTGGTTTGGAACAGATGGCAGTGGTGCGTCCAGGTTTGATGGAAAATCTTTTGCACATTTTACTGAAAAAGAAGGATTGGGCCAAAATCTTGTTGGGTGTATGCTCCTGGATAAAGACGGAAACATATGGTTTGGCACAAACGGAGGCATTTCAAAATATGATGGAAAATCTTTCACCACATTCGGTATCAAAGAAGGTCTTAGTGATAGCAATATAGCAAGTATGCTTGCGGACAAAAACGGGAACCTTTGGATCGGAACCTATGGTAGTGGCATATCAAAGTATGATGGGACATCATTTACCAATTTCACAGATAAAGATGGGCTCACTAATAATAATATTTTGTGCATCCTTCAAGACCGGACTGGAAATCTCTGGTTCGGTACCCAGGGAGGAGGAGTTTCAAAGTACGTTGGGACTTTATTTACCTCCTTCCCAGAAAACGAAGGACTTGGCAATAATGAAGTGAGAAACATACTTCAGGACAAAAGCGGCAACCTCTGGTTCTGCACCTTTGGTGGTGGGGTTTCTAA
>JACMLK010000159.1 GCA_014379665.1 Saprospiraceae bacterium
AAACCCTGGACCTCAAGAACAAAGTTTATGGATTTCAGAGTGGGTGGGCGAAGATTTTATGCGATGGTCAGCCCGGAAGGACATGAGCGTTGGGCAATTCAGAAATACACGTCCATCAGCCCAAAAACCAACTTTAAAATGTTCAATGCTTTTGCAGACAAAGATGAAAATCCTGAATTGCCCGGTTCAGAATGGGATTACACATTCAGCCAGGAAAACGAAAAAACAAAAGTCAGTATTACGATTTATAATGAATCCCTTGCCCGCTTAGAGAAGATGATTGAAATGGGCTTCACGGAAGGATTTAAGATGTCAATGCTCAATCTGGAAAATCTGTTGGCCTCCAACAAATAAGAAAGTAACCAATCTAAAATCTAAATCTAAAATCTAAAATACAATTTATGCCACTAATTAATCCCCACATTAACTTCAACGGAAATGCCGAAGAAGCATTTACCTTTTACAAATCAGTATTTGGCGGAGAGTTCGCAAAAATTATGCGTTTCAAAGACCTTGCAAGTCCTGAATGCCCGGTAGCGGAACATGAAGAAAATAAAATTATGCATATTGCTTTGCCGATCGGTAACAGCAATAGGTTGATAGGTAATGATGTTCCTGAAATATTGGGAACAACAAACGAAAATGAGAACCGAAGTAAAATTGTAATCAGTGCAGAAAGTAAAGAAGAGGCAGACAAATTATTTCATGGGCTTTCAGTGGGTGGTCAAATAGAAGGACCTATTGGTGATAGTCCCGGGGGTTCCTATTTTGGGTGTTTTAGAGACAAATACGGTATTGAATGGATTGTAGATTTTGACCCGAATGATAGGAGACAGTTTTAGTCTTAGAAAACAATGAACGCCTGGCACCGATTTTGTATTTTCTGATATCGATTCTCACACTTTACGACGCTGTGGTCAATCACAAGGGTTCGCTCCAATTGGAGCAGAATAGTACTATTGCGATGGAGAGGATTAAAGGATACTTCGAGCTCAAGGATGAATTCGAAATAAAACAACCGTGACAAATATCAGTTATAGTTATTAATGACTTATTTAGAGGGCGTGTTGGTGTTTATATATATTAAGAACTAATAAAACTTATATTGTCATATATTTCAAATAGCAATAAAACTTTAGGTGACACAGCGTACTTACACAATAAACAATTTCAAACAACAAAATATATTTTTAATATGAGTATGATAGGCAATTTACTACGAGTAACAAAAACTGAACTTGAAGAAATTTTGAAGGATAGTTCATTATTAGAGAGCAAGATTTTTACGGAGGATGCTGATGATGAAAGTCCAAATTTGACAGACATTGATAAGGCTTGGGAGGGGATTATTTATTTGCTAACTGAGCAGACAATTGCGAATACCGACCACCCGCTTGTGAGGGTTTTATTTAGTGGACAAATTATCGACGAAGAACAAGACTTAGGTTATGGTCCTGCCCACTTCCTGACACCAGAACAAGTAGCCGAATTGAATATCGAGATTTCAAAAATTACTATTGCCGACTTGAAAGAAAAGTATGATCCCAAAAAAATGATGGAATTAGAAGTCTATCCCACCATTTGGGAACAAGACGGGGATGATGCGTTCGACTATATACGTGAATATTTTGAAAGCTTGCAACAAGTTTATTCTGACGCAACCAAGAACGGAGAAGCGATCATTACCTTTCTAAACTAAAATTTAATAAAACTTTGCCTTGGTAATGCTTTAAAATAAGATAGTAGCCAGAAGGTTTAGTCTCACATTTTAATTTTTAAAATGATAAATCTCTTATTACCATTACATAGCCATGACTACCCATACTTAATAAGTACCCCTGAAAAAGTTTTTCTTGTCAAACAGCATGCGGGTCTAGAGCTAAATGAAATTGAACAAGATAAACTCGATACGATATTACAGGAATCTTTCAGTTTTGAAAAAAGCAGGATTGATAAAATGGTCTTTAACCAGAAAGACCTTCTCTTAACGCTTTATATGAAGGACAATATTGAACATGATATTATGTTGCATTTTAGGTCTAAGAAAGCGATCGTGCGCTTTATTCAGAACATACCTGATGCACAAGCTGAAGTAAATAAATCAACCAGCAGGATGCCTGTGCTCCTTGGCCTATGGCTACTGGTTACAGTATATGCTTTCATTTGGGCTGGTACCCGTGAAACTCCTGAAGATGTCAATCCGCATGGGATCAGTTTGCGAATAGCATATATGGGAGCATGGTTAATGCAAAAATTAGTTATGGCTATCGGCCAGAGTCTCACGCTTGGGATCGGAATTGTTTTAGTAATTGGTTATGGTTGGCTATTTTATGTCCAATATCTAAAAGGTCCTGAAACGGTAGTATATAGAGTCCCATCCAATACAGATAGTATGTAATGAGCGTTGGTTCGCATTAGCCGGTCATCACAACCGTATTATTATTTAAAAAGTAAATGTATGATACATGAAGTCATAATATTTTATTTAGAATATTTTCTTTTACTATCAGTACCTACTCTCTTTTCTATTTTTCTGTATAAGAGAAAAGTTTTAAAAACCGGTCGATCTACTTATGTATTTACCCTAATCTTATTGACTATTATTGCCTTAATTCTTGTTTTTAAAAGTGTCTTTCTGGATGCTCCATCGACCCACATAGGTTGTGGCCTTCCCCCTGTTATGAGTATACCAGTTGGACTTATAATATCAATACCATTTTCATTGTTTTTGCAATTTGTTTTAAATGACTTAATGAAGGTTAGATGAAGATCTATAGCGACTCTTCTTACTTCCCACTCTTCATTCCCCCCGGTGTACACTCATAATAATTCTTAAACAACCTGATAAACGAACTCGCATCTTCAAAGCCCACTTGCTGACAGATCTCACTCACACTCTTTCCACCTACTTCTATTAACTGTCGCGAATACTCAAGACGTTTTTTCACATGATAGGTATGAGGAGAATCACCAAAAAGATTTTTGAAAGTTCTCTTGAAGTGATGAGGCGACAACGAAGCAATCCGCGCCACTTCTTCCACACTGATCTTCCGGTGCAGATTGTTGTCAAGGAATTCTTTACCAATCGTAAGACGCCTGTATAATTCTTTTCGAGTCGAAAACTTTACGCTATTGATCTTATTGATTTCTGAATATACACCCCTTTGAATTTGCAAAAGCCGTATCAGCACACCAGAATACACCGCATCCAGGTCCACGATCTTTTTCCAGGACATGTCTTCATTCATCAGCTGTCTGAACCATGTAAACGTGTTACTGATGTAGGCATCCGATTCATACGTTTTTTCAAAAAAGTGAATAGGATGATCAACAGTCTGGAATGGATCATCAAGTAATTTGTCTTCCTTCGTCATCACGGAATACAGAATTTCTTCTGCAAAACCAGGACTGAAAGCGATCAGCATCATTTCTTTATTTCCGTCAGCTTCATAGGATGTTTTATACTGTTGTCCCTGATTGATGACAAGATAATTTTCCGGAGTTACCCTGTGCTCATGAGAGCCGACTTTATAATATTGCTCCCCTCCGGTGATACATCGTATAGATAACCTTGAGAGATGCACATCCGTTTCTTCCAGCTTTCTGCTGTTGATCACCATGACGCCATTGTCAAGATCCTTCACACTATCACTCTGATGTGAACAATAAATATTTCCCATCAATAGAGATTGCGCACTGTTGCAATACGGGCAATAAGGTATCCCCATGAGAACATAAATTTTGATAGTAACCAATACCACGCGATGGCATGTTGTTGATTTATTATTTAGCCTGTGATGGTAACTTATTGGGGCGGTCCAAAATACATCAAAACGATTCCCGCACTGGCGCATGCATTCCACAATCGAAAGATTAGTCCTTGGGGCGACACTCTAAGGCCTGGTTTCAACTGATTCTAGCCCATTCCGCATATCCGGTCCCCAGGCAATTCATGAGATTTACGGCCGACATATAGTAAGTGATTTTAAAAAAAAGTTATGATATACCAGAGCAGTATCACACCCATGAAAAGCGGCATCTTCCCCATATTTCTTTTTGTCGCCTTCATTCCTTTTTTTAGTTATTCGCAGCAATTGGAACCGCCTGTTTATCCTGATGAAGAAGGATATGAAAAGCAGGATGATCCCTATCTGCCAAACGCATACAACAATCAAAAACTTTCACCTGCCTACAGGTATGATAGTCACCAGAGTTCAAGATCTGGTATTAGTGAGATCATGACACGTCAGGTTAACGTTGCGGCGAATCAGCAAAACATCATGGGTGATGCCGCCAACGAACCTAACATCGCCGTCAATCCATTGAACGAAAACGAGATCGTTATCGGCTGGAGACAATTCAACAACGTAGTCAGTAATTTCCGTCAGGCGGGTTGGGGGTATAGTTCTGACGGCGGACAGACATGGACGTTTCCTGGTTCCATCCTGCCCGGTGTTTTTGCATCCGATCCTGTGCTCGATTTTGATAACTCCGGTAATTTTTATTACAATAGCCTGATGTCAACTCAGCAAGGTGGCTTACCCTGTTTTGTATACAAAAGCACCAACGGAGGAGCCAGCTGGAATAATGGAGTCTATATTGGAGGTGGGGATAAACAATGGATGACCATCGATCGCAGCGATGGTATGGGTGAGGACAATATTTATTCTTCCTGGACTGCTTCATTCAGTGATTGTCCACCGGGTAATTTTACCAGGTCGACTGATGGTGCCGGTAGTTTTGACACATGCTCTCTTATTATTGAGGACCTGTCATGGGGCACGGAGGCAGTAGGGAATAATGGTGAACTCTATATTTGCGGCCGGAGTCCTTCTACGGTGGCGGTAAAGGTTGCTAAATCCACAGACGCACAGGACCCGTCACTGGCTCCCAGCTGGTCATCGGTGTCAACTGCTAATTTAGGTGGCTTTATAACCGGCATGACACCCATAAATCCCGTCGGGCTTACCGGACAGATCTATATTGATGTTGATCGTTCCTTTGGTCCGGGTCGGGACAATGTATATATAGTAGGTTCTGTTCAACCCTATTTTAATTCGGATCCCGCCGATGTGATGTTTAATAAGAGTACAGATGGTGCCAGTACCTGGACAGCTCCGGTGAAAATAAACGATGATACAGATACCACCAACACACAATGGTTTGGAACTATGTCAGTCGCGCCAAACGGAAGGATCGATGTTATCTGGCTCGATACGCGTGATACGCCGGGCTCGGATAGTTCGGCACTGTATTATTCTTATTCTGTCGACGAAGGCACTACATGGAGTATCAATGAAAAACTTTCTGAATCTTTCAATCCACACGTCGGCTATCCGAATCAACCGAAGATGGGTGATTATTTCGATATGGTGTCGAGCAATGCCGGGGCTCATGTTGCCTGGGTACATACGCTCAGTGGGGGGCAGGATGTGTATTACAGCTTCATTACACCTCAGGAAGTGACTGGCATTGAAGATGTTTCCGGAGATGTTGGCGTATCTGTATTTCCAAATCCAACCAGCGGTATGCTTGAAGTTTCCTGGGCTGAAAGAAAAGTGAGAGCTGAAATTTTCACAGCCGTCGGCCAAATGGTCTATTCGACAGATGCCTATAATACAAAACATGTCATTGACATCTCATCGCAATCTGCGGGTATGTATTTTTTAAAATTGATTTCC
>JACMLK010000160.1 GCA_014379665.1 Saprospiraceae bacterium
ACCATAGGAAAAAATATTTTTTCCGGTAACCAGGTATTCAGGCGTATCTAGGGTATATATCTTGCAGAAAGTAAGGGCAGCTAAAAAAAAAGAAAAGTGGAGAAAAATGATAACAGCCATTGGTAATACCTCCCCACCCATACCGGAAAAGATGTTATTTTTAATTATTTCAGGCCTTAAATGATTCATATACGTTAAGTTTCAATTTTACACTCATAATAGGAAGGTTTGAAAAAAGTTGATCTCATATTGTTGATTGAGTATAATAGTGAAATATTTTATTGCAAAATAAAAACTCGTCGGTATAAATTACCCGAAATCATTAAAAGAAGATTTAGTAATTTGTTAAAATTATTAAATCAAAAAGTAAAGAATTATATAAAGTTATTCAAATATTAGATTGCTGAGAATTTAATAATATCTTTGATTCCGGATTTAAATATACCGAAAACTTTGGTGTTAATTTATATTCTAAATCATTTATTTTTTAATCTTAAAATTTCAAAAATGAAATCAGTTTTAGTACTTTTTATTTCGACATTATCCTTTTTTAATATTGTAACTGCTCAACAGGCATACACGTGGGATGAATATGGTATTTCCTTTACTTTGGCCGATGATTTTAAAGAAACTGTTAATAACGCAGAAGAGTTTTCAGCTGATGGTGATGGCATGAGTCTTTCTATCATACCATTCCTGGACGAATCTATCGATGATAGCGATATCACTGGATACACTATGTCTATTGCTGCATCATTAAATTTGGGTCGGATAGACGATGTTAGCGTCATTGATGTGAATGGTTTTAAAGGCGCATATGCGGAAGGCGCATCAGACGGAGCGAAAATTTTCATTATGGGATTGATAGATCCGAATTCCGCCACCAATTTCTTCGTGATTATTACCTTCCTGGATGAAGATGCCAATGCCATTGAGGAAGCAGTAAACATTTGTAAAAGCATCAGAAAAATTTAATCATACGCTTTTTGTTTTAAAAAATAAGAAAGGTTCTCTTTAATAAAGGAGGACCTTTTTTATATTTAAACTATAGTCAAATAAAGGCTCTAGTGCTCTGTCCAGAAAAAGAGTTAAATTATAATGGCAGTTATTTTTTTAAAGATCAAGGCAAAAAACACAGGCATAGCAGTAGCTATGGCGAGTATTTTTAACGCAGATATTTGGAAATCGAACAACATTTCATTAAGTTCTTTTTCTGGACAGAGCACTAGCTCATCGTCAATCTTTATACCATGATGCATACATCACATAATTATCCGCTATTCTGTTAATTTCTCCGGATATCAGTTCCGGACTTACATCATTTATTTTTTTAGCAGGAATACCGGCGAAAATAGTGCCTGCTTCTACCTTGGTATTTTGTAATACTACCGCACCTGCAGCTATAATTGAATTACTTTCCAAAACACAATTATCCATAACGATTGCCCCCATCCCGATCAGCACATTGTCATGCACTGTACATCCATGAACGATCGCATTGTGGCCGATGGATACGTTATTTCCAATGTTGGTAGGGTGAGTCTGGTAGGTGCAGTGTATCACCACACCGTCCTGAATATTTACTTTGTTGCCTATTTTTATATAATGTACATCTCCTCGGATAACTACATTAAACCATACACTACATTGATTTCCCATATTCACATCACCAATGATTGTAGCGTTTTCTGCTATAAAACAATCATCACCGAAAACAGGTGATTTTCCTTTTATTGATTTTATTATCATATTATTATCAATATTTATTAATATGTACTCCCTTGACTATTTTCCAGAATTGTTTTAATGATTTGATTTCCTATTTCTATCCGGATATTAAGGGAACTGATTTTTATATTTTCACGACTGGGGTAGACTCTGTTTGATAAAAATACGTATACCAGATTGTATTTTGGATCCACCCAGGTGTAAGTGCCGGTATAGCCTGAATGACCATAACTCAACGATGACGCAAAATCCGGAGCATTGAGTACCTTCGGATTAAAATCCTTTTTATCAAAACCGATGCCTCTTCGGTTTTTTTCAAACGGAAACTGATAGGATGTAAATTCATTTACCACCGAAGAATCGATAAATCTATATCCACCATAACTGCCTTTATTGAGAAACATCTGCATAAGCTTGGTCAGGTCATTGGCATTGCCAAACAAACCGGCATGGCCACTGATACCACCCATCATGGCCGCTCCTTCATCATGTACCCGTCCGTGTATCAGATTTTGTCTGAAAAGACTGTCATATTCAGTTGGTACGATCCTGTCTAAAGATATTACCGGATTAAATCCCAATGAATTTGCCCCTAGTTTTTTATAAGTATCATCAAGATAAGTGACCCAGGATCTGCCCGTAAGTCGTTTTATAATCTCAGGATAGAGATAAAAATGAAGGTCACTGTACACGTAATTGTACTTCTTCCCGGAAGCATTTTGCATAGCGGGAATGTTAAGCGGTGAATCAGCGATCTGTTTTAACATGTTTTTATAATAATCCTTATGAAGCCATAATTGTTCCGCTATCTGTACTGTAAATTTGCTTTCCCTTGTTTTTGAAAAAGTATTTTTTTTCCAGGTTATGGTATTGCATGTAAGCATATCTCCCCAAAGTAAGGAATCGGCTTTCAGAGATGGAAGGTATTCAATGGTTTTAGTGGGTTTTTTGCCAAATAACCGTTTAAAAAAGCCTGGTTTTTTCATGGTAATAATACATCTTTTTTCCAACTCAGGATGAATCAACACTGCCTTTTTTATAGTTTCAACTGTATCCACCGCATCCTTCCAGAATGGTATCCATGCTTTCAAACCAGACCTGTGCGTCAGCATATCCCGGAAAGTTAAATGAGCTTTATTTGATTTTTTAAAATATGGATAATATTCACCCAATGTGGCGTCAAGATCAAATACACCTTCTGAAACCAGCTGCATCACAGCAAGGGTAGATGAAGTTATTTTGGTCAGTGATGCGAGATCATAGAGGTCATCTGTTTTCACTTTACCGACAAGGTCAGCTTTATCATTTACTTTTTTTTCTAATGTAGAAATGGATGTTGCCGGATTGTCCATGGCATCGTCTATAAAGGTGAAACTGTTACCCTCCGGATTTGTTGTAATATCCTGACTGTTTACATCTTCATAACGATGATATCCATAGGCCTTATTGAAGATCACTTTATTATCTTTGGCGACCAGCACCACACATCCGGGGTAAGCATTTTCTCTTTGTCCTGATTGCACTATTGAATCTATTCTTGTATTCAATACCACCCTGTCCATACCAACCATTTCCGGCGGACCATAAGACAGACGATCTCGTGTTGATAATGGTATCCCCATTCCCATCCTGAATTCATCATTGATGGTCAGCGGGAGCGTGCCATTGCACGATAAGGCCCCAAATATAGTTTGTGCCATTATTGATTCTGTATATGACGTCATCTGATAGCCCAACATTAAGGCATTCGTTTTTGCAAATTCCGGTATCTTGCCAAGTATCAGTGGATTTCCGAAAAGACATACCACTGCATTATCCATTGAAATCAACTTTTGAATGTGTCTGATGTTTCCAACAGTTAAACCATATTTATTACCGGCCCTGATATCAATGAGATGAATCCCCGTTAATACGATGTCATATGATTTAGTCCGTTCTGTTATGCTTTGTACCAGGGAGTCTGAAGCATTTTTTGGTATGTGATAGTAGTCTGCCGACACATAATGGCTGACCATTTTTGCAAAATCCGACACAACCGGTGATTCAAGAGACACTACGGCTATTTTTTTTGTCAGATCTCTTATAGGCAGCAGGTTTTGATTATTTTTAAGACAGGTAGTGCTCTTCTCGGCAAAATAAAAATTTAAAAGATCAGATTCTATTGTGTTAAGATCTTCCGTTAAATTGTTCAGATCAGTAGGAATGTATTTATCCAAACCAACCCAGGATTTAGCCTTGAGAATTTTTCTTACCTTAAAATCCAATACTTCCATGGGAATCCGACCATTTAACACGGCCTCCTTTATAGCCATCACAGCCACGGGTACATCTGAAAACGTTTCTAAAATATCATTTCCTGCCAACAGTGCCCTGACCATGGCTTCTCCCGGAGGATAATTTTTTACAGCACCTTCCATTTCCATAGCGTCAGTAAAAATCAGTCCTTCAAAGTTTAATTCTTCACGGAGCAATTCAAAAATGATTTTTGGAGAAAAGGTAGATGCAAGATTTGGGGTAGAATCAAGAGCCGGAATGGTAAGATGTGCAGTCATTATACCTGAAAGACCATGATCAATCAATTGTTTGAACGGATATATTTCGATGTCCATTAGGCGTTGCTTATCGTGTCTGATCACAGGTAAATCAAAATGAGAATCTACATCTGTATCCCCATGTCCGGGAAAGTGTTTGGCAGTTGCCAGCACTCTCTGACTTTGCAACCCTTCCATATATGCCAGACCTTTATCAGCTACTGCTTCTTTATCTGCTCCGAATGAGCGAAAATTGATCACAGGATTTTTTGGATTAATATTTACATCCACCACGGGTGCAAAATTGATGTGTACTCCTAATCTTTTACATTGTTTTCCTATTTCTTTTCCCATGGCTTCAATTAGAAAGTCATTCCCCTGCATAGCACCTAAAGTAATGGCATAGGGAAATCTATCCGTACTATCGAGCCTCATTCCTGTACCCCATTCAAGATCCTGTCCTATCAGCATGGGAATTTTTGACAGGGATTGAAGACGGTTTGTGATAGTTGCCTGAATGAAGGGACTCGAAGCAAATAAAACAATACCTCCTATTTTATATTCCTTTACCCATTTTTCCAATACTACCATATCGTGCGGTCTGCCTGAAAAATTGCCGCGTGGCATAAGGAGCTGACCTATTTTTTCATCTAAGGTCAGACTATTGAATACGGAGTCAACCCATATTTTATTATAATCATTTAGAAATGACGGCTTTTGTCCTGTCGCAGAATGGTAAATGAAAATTACCAGGAATATCAAAAGTTTAATACTTTTATCATGCATACTTTAGCACCATTTACAAAAAAAACAAAAGTAAGGAATAATCCAAACGGTTAGCTAAATATTCATTGGCATTCACTAATTTGCATCATAAATTTAAAAATTGCAGTATGTCTAAAAAATATGACATCATTCTTTTCGGTGCTTCCGGATTTACAGGCGCTTTGGTAGCCAGATATATATCAGCTCATATAATTTCCGAAAACATCAACTGGGCTATAGCAGGAAGGGATGAAAAGAAACTGAAAGAAATACAAAACGGATTAACTAATAGTCCGGATATCGTGATTGCGGATGTAACAGACAAGGTGTCACTCCATCAAATGGCTTCAAAAAGCAAGGTATTAATGAATGCAGTCGGGCCTTTCAACTGGTATGGGAAAGACGTAGTGAAAGCCTGTATAGATAATAGTACCCATTATCTTGACATCACCGGTGAGCCATCTTTTGTAGCAGACGTATATAATTCATATTACCAATTGGCTGTTGAAAATAAGGCGTGTGTTGTCAATTGTTGTGGATTTGATAGCATTCCGGCTGACTATGCTGCCTGGTTGACAGCCCAAAAACTTCCCTTAAATGAACCAAAATCACTGATGGGTTATTTCAGAACAAATGCAGCATTCTCCGGAGGCACTTTGACCACTGCGATACAGGCACTTTACATGGAGGCAGAAAAGAAATCTGTTAAAGTCAGAATTAAAAAACATAAAGATGCCCCAAAATTAGACATTAAAATTCATTTTAGTAAAGAGGTCGGTGGCTGGGCTATACCCATGCCTGTGGTGGACCCGCATATTGTCAAGAGAAGTGCTTTCCGCTTGCCTCAGGATTATGGTATCGCTGTTTCTTATGGTCAATTTTTTGTAAGAACCACCTTTATAAAAATGTTGAAGACTATTTTACCAGTCATATCCGCCAGGTTTTTAGTTCGGTTCAAGACTTTCAGAAAGAGAATGTTTGATAAATTCCAACCGGGAACCGGTCCGGATGAAGAAAGAAGAGCAAAGAGTCAATTTGAAGTAGTTTGCATCGGCAAATCAAAAACAGCAGAAGCAATCACCATATTTTCAGGAGGTGATCCGGGGTATAATGAAACTGCCAAAATGTTTGCGCAGTCGGCATTCACTTTACTGGATAAAATAAAAAACAATAGTGTGCACTACGGAGTACTAACCCCTGTAGAAGCATTTGGGATGGACCTGGTGACCAGATTGCGGAAAGAAGGACTTCACATTGTGTAGTTCAACATCTTAGTCAACCTTGTACTTGGCATACACGGATGTGATGATATCTGCCAGTTTTCTGTCTTTTTCTGTTACTGTATTTCCTGCATTGTGGGTGGTAAGTTTTATATCAACCTTATTATAGGTGTTAGACCAGGTAGGATGATGGTTTATCTTTTCCACATGAATAGCTACTTCCGTCATAAATGCAAATGCGCCTATAAAATCGGCAAAAACAAAAGAAGCTGACAATTGATTATTTGATTCTTTCCACTCCATGATTAATTTTAGCTACTAACACAAAGAAACCGGATGTGTTGCAAGCTCTGCTGAAAAAGTCAGATGTAGCAGCTGCCCTATCAACAAATGTTGCAAACCTCCCAACCCGCCAATACGCCAACCACCTAACTCGCCTACTCGCCAACCCGCACCTACCTATTCAATTGGTCCATCGTCAGCTTCAATCCGATCGTGGTAAAACTTTTAATAGCTTCAGATGCCTTAATAATCATTTTTTCCACCTCTTCTTTCTCATTTGACTTCCACTTGCCCAGCACATAATTGACCTGCTGCCCGGGATGAAAGTCTTTTCCTATTCCCATTCTCAGTCGGACATAATTGTGATGCCCAAGTTTATCGTGAATGTCTTTGAGTCCATTATGGCCACCATCGCTTCCTTTGTCCCGAAGTCTCATTTTGCCAAGATCAAGATGCAGGTCATCGACGATTATAAGCAGGTTTTCCGGTTGGATTTTTAACTTTTCCATCCAGTATTTTACAGATTTACCACTGAGGTTCATGTAGGTAGATGGCTTCAACAAAATAAGGGTACGGCCTTTATACTTGATTTCTGTCATATCTCCATGTGTTTCCTGAGCGAAAGTAACTCCTGAATCACGAGCCAGATAATCCACTACATCAAAACCAATATTGTGTCTTGAATTTATATACTCCTGACCAATATTGCCAAGACCAACCATTAAATATTTCATCTCGTCTGCTTCAGTTCCTTTATTAGTAAACAGGTTTTTTATCCATTCAAACATAGGGCAAAAATAGTCTATTGAACTGTAAACCTATTAATAATTGCTGCCATAAACACACTTAATTCAAAAACTAACGGGCTTTGTTATGAATACATCATACTTTTACACAAAATAAATAAAACTCCGCAATGAGTATTTATATAAAGGACATTTCTGTATTTATCAATAGAATGACAATTCGCAAGGCATTTAACGCTTTGTTGTTGTTTTCTTCATATCATATGACCAGGTGGTTGGGCAAACCTATTCAGTGGGGACTGCCTATGACTATATCTATTGAACCCACCACAGCCTGCAATCTGAGATGTCCGGAATGCCCTTCAGGCCTGAGAAGTTTCAGTCGGGAAACCGGTAACCTAAAAGAAGATTTTTTCAGAACTACCATTGACGACTTGTATAAAGATCTGATCTATCTGATATTCTATTTTCAGGGAGAGCCATATATAAATCCCAAATTTCTGGACATGGTTGCTTATGCATCCAAAAAAGGAGTCTATACCATAACCTCCACCAACGGACACTTTTTAAATGACGAAAACGCAAGAAAAACAATCTTATCCGGGCTTGACAGGATGATTATTTCTGTCGATGGCACTACGCAGGAAGTTTATGAAAACTATAGAAAAGAAGGCAAATTAGCGACAGTACTTCAGGGTGCCGAAAATGTGGTGAAATGGAAAAAGAAATTAAATTCAAAAACGCCCCATATCATTTTTCAGTTTTTAGTCGTCAAACCAAACGAACATCAAATCCCTGAAATATACAAATTGGCTAAAGAAATTGGAGTAGATGAAGTGAAACTTAAAACCGCACAGGTCTATGATTATGAAAACGGAAATGACCTGATCCCAACAATTGAAAAGTATTCCAGATACGACAGACAACCTGACGGTACATACAGAGTCAAAAACAAATTGTTAAATCATTGCTGGAAACTCTGGCATGCATGTGTCATCACCTGGGATGGTCTGGTAGTACCTTGTTGTTTTGATAAAGACGCTACCCACAGATTGGGAGATATAAAGAAAATAAAATTCAGAGACATCTGGCATGGGGCATCTTATAATTTGTTTAGAAAATCACTCCTGCAAGGGCGTGATCAGATAGATATATGCAGGAACTGTACTGAAGGATGTAAGGTGTGGGCCTGAGGTAAAAAAATAATTCTATACAAATGGTACCCGTGCCGGTTTGTTTTTAGAAATAATGTCAGATTTTAGCCACTTATCACCCAGAAAAATGCAGATTTTATAAGCAGCATAAGCAAAAAAAGGAGCGGCCACTACATCAATGGAATAATGAACATGTTGAAGTACTACCAAAATACCTACTACCAAAGCGAAAAAGAACAAGGCCCTTTTTAACCATGGAACATCAACAACCAATCCGACAAGGATAAGATTGGCCGTGTGTCCTGAGAAAAACAGATCTTTTAGTAATACATCTCCACCATAAAACAGTATTTCTACCACAGGGTCA
>JACMLK010000161.1 GCA_014379665.1 Saprospiraceae bacterium
GTGATTGATCGGTGCTGACTTATGTCAGCATTCGAGTGATAGAATTCACTCGAAAGAGAATGAACCAAGCAAAACTTTGCTTGGCATCCTGTATTTAAAGCAGGAAGCTACGGCGAAAAAATATAACGCAGGATAAAATAAAAATTGCCGCTTGCAGACAAATGATGGAATTTTAAAAATACTCAAAGCTCCCCTGTTTAATAAAGCAAGTGGAGCTTTTTCTGTTTTTTATACATAAATTAAAATAACCGCAGATGAAAACCATCATCAATAGCCCCAAAGCGCCTGCCCCTGTCGGTCCGTACAATCATTCAGTCCTGGTAGACAATACCCTCTACGTGTCCGGCCAGATTGCAATAAACCACGCTGAAGGCACTTTAGTAGTGGACAGCATCGAAGCAGAGACCCATCAGGTCATGAAAAATATTGGTTATATCCTGAAAGAAGCAGGTATGACCTATGAAAATATTGTAAAATGCAGCGTCTTTGTATCAGATATGGAGATGTATGGTCGGATCAATGATGTGTACGCTACCTATTTTGATGACGCTACAGCCCCGGCCAGAGAATTAGTAGAAGTGGCCAATCTTCCCAAATATGTAAATGTGGAAATCAGTTGTATAGCAGCAAAGTGACAAGGTGTTTTCACTTTCAACTTTCAACTTTCAACTTATTTCAAGACATCAATTGATATACTACCCAGGCACCCGCATAAGCCATTATACTCATATAAACAAATTGCACCAAAGGCCACTTCCAGCTATTGGTTTCGCGTTTTACCACCGCTAATGTACTCATACACTGCATGGCAAATACATAAAAAACAAGTAAAGATAGTGATGTTGCTGCATTATAGACTTTGACATCCGTCCCGGGTCTGAGCTCGGATGCCATCTTTTGTCTCAATGGCTGATGATCATCATTGCTGCCAATGCTATATATAGTGGCCATGGTGCCGACGAATACCTCTCTGGCAGCAAAGGACGTAAGAATAGCAATACCTATTTTCCAGTCAAATCCCAATGGTGCTATTGCAGGTTCAATAAATTTTCCAAGATGTCCTATATAAGATGCTTCTATTTTATGAGATGCCATCAGATTTTGCTTCTGGTGTTCATTCATCTCCCTTTCCATACTTTCCGTTTCTGTTTTGGATACCGCATCCGACATAGCTCCTGTGGGGCCATAAGTGGCTAAAAACCATAATAGCACAGATATGAGTACGATGATCTTTCCGGCTTCAAAAATAAAGGATGACACTTTTTCTTTCACCGTGATCAGTACATTTTTCCAGATAGGAGGTTTGTAATTGGGCAATTCTATCATCAGAAAGGAATGAGCATCTGTTTTTAGGATGGCTTTAAAGACTAAAGCGGACAATAAAGCACCCATGATTCCCAAAAGATACAAACCCATAAAAGCAAGTCCCTGTGCATTAAATATGCCAAAAACATCACCCACCGGTACCACAAATCCAATCAGTACAGCATATACCGGTAACCGCGCAGAACAACTTATCAGTGGGCTGACTAATATGGTGATCAGCTTTTCCTTTGGGTTACTGATCGTCCTCGTCGACATGATGGCCGGTATCGCACAGGCACCACTCGAAATCAGTGCCACCATACTCCGTCCATTCATACCAAATTTTCGCATGATAGAATCAAACATAAAAACTGCCCTGCTCATATATCCCGATTCTTCCAACAGGGATAACAAAAAAAACAAAATGGCTATCTGCGGTATAAAAACCAGTACCCCACCCATTCCGGCCAGCAAGCCATGGACAAAAAGTTCAGCCCACCAGACCTGTGGAAGCTGATTGCTCAAAAAGGCACCAGTGGTTGCAAAACCCTGCTCGATCATATCCATTGGAAATGAAGCCCAGCTAAAGATAGACTGAAAAACCAGAAACATGATTGCAAAAAATATTACCGGCCCCCATATTCTGTGGGTTATGACATCGTCCACTTTATCTGTCAGCGTTCTTTGTTCGTTTTTCCCAGTACCTATGGTTTCCATGACTACGGAGGTAAATCTGTCAAATCTATTCATAGTCTCGTGTACTTGCAAACTCAGATTATTAAATCCGGAGTGAGCCACTACATCTTCAATCTGTGCTTTAACCTCACTGGAAAGATGCCCGATCCACATAAAATGATGGGCCAGGATTTTTGCCTGATACAGGTTATCAACTCCAACGAGTTGTTTAACCCGTGTGGATACAAATTTTTCTACATCAGTTATTTCATAGGTTGGTGTGATCGTATTTTTAACTTTACTGCTCAACAGCTTTGATATGGATACACTGATGGCTTCCAGATTTATATTATTTCTTACGGACACTGGTATGACATCTGTTTGAAGATAGGATGACAGAGGTATTGTGTTGATCTTTTCTGTACTGTTTTCTACCAGATCAATCATATTCAGAACAAATATCATAGGTATTCCCAGATCGTGTATCTGAGTAGCAAATAACAGATGTCTTTCAAGATGGGTCGCATCTGCCACATAAATGACCAGGTCAGGATAGTTTTCATTATCCGGGTTAGTAAGGATATTTACGACAATTTTTTCTTCTGACGAGTTTGGATAAACGCTGTATGTACCCGGGAAATCATACAATAATGCTTCTTTACCAGTTTCCCATTCAAAAAGACCCGATTTTTTTTCCACGGTTACTCCCGGGAAATTAGACACGCTCTGTCTTAAACCGGTTAAATAATTAAAGAGTGAAGATTTTCCCGAATTAGGATTACCCAGGAGTGCAAATTTTGGTCTCGTGACTTTTTTCATCACAAATCATCAATGTATATAGTGTCTGCTTCTTCAATCCGGATAGCCAGTTGATAGCCACCGAGTTTGATGTAAAACGCTCCTCCGAATGGTGATTTTCTGACGAGTGTAACTTTTGTTTTGGGTAGAAGCCCGAGATTTAACAATTTGCAGGTAAACAAACATTCATCCAATACGTCTACAAAAGCAGATTCTCCCGTCCTGAGGGATGATAATGTACGTTTTTGTTTCAAAATATTATTTAGACTAAATTCAGATTGCAAAGATAATAAACAAAATTTGTTACCAAAGTTTTTATGAATTTTATAAAAATGATATTAATCATTTGATATATCTGCAAACAATTAATTAGAATCGATACATTAAACACCTGAACTTAAGTTTCAAATGAGACCACCAACCATTATTTTTTAACAAAATTTTCACATTTCTCTTTCAACGCATAGGGGTATTTACCTTTTCATGCATATAAGTATTAAAATAGGAAAGATGAACACTTCAGTTAAAATTATCACCTTAAGGGAAATGGCCATTTTGAAAACGCTCACTCCAAACCAATTGGAACTGATCGCTGAATCTGCCACGTTCGTACATGTTCCAAAAAATTCAATTATTTACGACACAGGTTCAAAGATGGAATATGTCTATCTGATTGAAAAAGGTAGTGTAAAACTTGGCATCACTGCTTCCTGTGGGAAAACACTGACAAAAGCATTAGCCTATGATCATGAACTTTTTGGTGAGAACATTTTCACGGTGGACAAATACACCAAGGAATATGCGGAATCCATGACAGAATGTAAATTTTATAAAATTCCTATCAGTACTTTTCACACATTAATCGTCCAGAACATGACGTTTGCTACATCTATTATGAATATTATAGTACAAAGACTTCAACATCTGGAAGAGAGACTTCAGAATTTTGTATTCAGAAAGGCCAAAGAAAGAATTGTAGATTTCATCTGTCGGACCGGAGTCAGAAAAGGAATAAAAATAGGTATTAAAGAGTGTCTGATTGACCATGGCATGTCTCATAAAGAAATAGCCTATCTGACAGACACCAGCAGACAAACGGTGGCAAGAATACTGAACGAATTAAAAAAAGAAAACTTCATACACTATGGTTCACGCAAAAGCAGTAAAATTCTGATACGTGATATGGACGTTTTACGGCAATATGGATTGGTTAGTTAAATATCAGGATATTCCTTCGGGGTCATTAATAATATCCCGGAGCAGTATAATTTGTGTAAAATAACTATGAAAAGGTGAAAAGGTATAGAAGAATCTGTGCCTTTTTATTTTTGGTAGAGCCAAACTTTAAAACCATACAAATAATCATAAGTAACATGGGGACAGTGCTCAGCCATCCCCATGTCTATCTTAAAAATATTATTCTATTAGTTTAACCGGTTCATCAATGACTGGTTTTTCAGGTTCCTTCCCGTCAGCCCCCTTAAGATATGAAGGTAAATTCAATCCGGCCATATTGAACAAATCATTGAGTGGAGGGACTGATTTCATCATCCCTGACACAAAATTTGCCGTGGCACCATTACCATTTTCATTTGATCCCGCTCCGGAATCCCAAACGGTGATTTTATCAATCTTAATATTTTTGACGGCTTCCACCTGAGTCTTAACCAATTCAGGAAGTTTCTCCAAAAGTAATAACTGAAATGCTTTAGTAGGATCACCACCTGCCGCCTTTACTACCTGCTCATATCCTTCTGCCTGTTTTGTCAGGATTTCATACAAGCCTTTGGCTTCTGCTTCCATTTTTGCAAAAATAGCATCCGCTTCACCTTTGGCATTAACCCTGATCCGTTCTGCGTCAGCCTGAGCTTCAATAATGGCCCGCTGTTTGGCTATTTCAGCAGGTATCACCACATTGGCTATCTGGCTCGATCGCTCCCTTTCAGAACGGGCCAATTCAGCTTTCTGTTCTGCAAGATATGCTTCTTCCAGTGCCCGCGCCTGTTGTACTTTTTCAGCTGTAATGGCCAACCTGTTTGACTCCGCTTCTTTTTCCCTGCGGAGGGCATCTGAATTGGCAATGGATATTTTGGCTTCGTTTTCTCCTTTTACGGCGATGGCATTGGCTTCCGACATTTTGACCCTTGTGTCCCTTTCCGCTTCGGCTTTACCAATAGCTTCTTCTTTATTGGCGGATGCAATACTGATTTCCCTGTCTTTTTGTGTCATGGCAATTTTCACGTCTCTGTCCCGATGAGTTTCTGCTATCGAAATATCTCTTTCTCTGTCTGCCATTGCTTTTCCTGTCTCACCAATCTTCTCCTGTTCTGCCACACTTATTTTGGCTTCATTGATCGCCTTAGCCGCTGCTTCCTTACCCAGTGCTTCGATATATCCGGATTCATCTTTGATATCCGTAACGTTTACATTGATAAGTTTGAGGCCTATTTTTTTAAGTTCCGTATCTACATTTTTGGAAATGTTATCCAGAAATTTATCGCGGTCAGAATTAATTTCTTCGATAGTCATCGTAGCGATAACTAATCTCAATTGTCCAAAAAGAATGTCTTTTGACAATTCCTGAATCTGCTCAGGAGCTAATCCCAGTAGCCTTTCCGCAGCATTGCCCATACTGTCAGGTTCGGTAGAAATGGCAATAGTAAAGCGGCACGGCACATCCACCCTGATATTCTGACGGCTCAGCGCATTGGTCAGATTGGCTTCAATGGAAATAGGCTTCAGGTCGAGATAAGCATAATCCTGTATGACGGGCCATATAAAAGCTCCGCCTCCATGTATACACTTGGCTGAAGTACCGCCTGTGCGGCCGTAAACGACGAGGATTTTGTCTGAAGGACATCTTTTAAATCTCGATATTAAGGCTAATATTAAAGCAAAAAGGACAAATGCCGCAATAACAATTAATATTAGCGGAGTAAAATTATTTAACTCATCCATAGGAAATTGTGTTTGTTGGTTATTTTAAATGATGATAGAATATTTTTATTTTCAACAAATCGCATCTAAGCAATTTAGAAACTCAGCAACTCAGTATGGTCATTCAATTCTGCCTACCAGTACTATGTTTTCTTCAAAAATGTCCAACACGACCACCTTCTCACCTGTTTGGATCAGCGTGTCGAGTGTCACTGCTTCAAGTTCATGCATTGACCCGTGAAGGCTTACCTGAATTTTACCTTTGCCTTGCTGATTTTCAGGAATCCGGAGATAAACGTCAGCTACCAGACCTTTGATTTGATGAATGTCAAACGTATGGTCCTCCTCCAGTTTTTTCACCTGTTGAATAATATAAAAAAATAAGGCTACAAAGATGACACCAGTGATAATAGCCACCAACACCAGCAAAAACTTATGCTCAATGGAATTATAAAAACAAATTCCACCCCAACTGAATCCTAAAAGGAAATTGATCATGTTGCGAAGGGTAAATAATTCCATCGGTCCGGCAATGTCATGTGACACTTCTGTATCTATATCGGAGTCGTGTGATACTCCGGCAAATGTCAAAACAGTCTGCACAATAAAAATTAAAGAAACCGGAATAGCTACATACCAGAAGGTAGTCAGATATATATCAGCATTGGAAAGAAAATCAGGCATAATAGGTGTTTCTGTTGATTATTTAGATTCTACTTAAAAAGTCCTTTTTCAGTTTTGAATCAGATAGTGTTGTCAACACAAAAAAAAGTTAATAAAATTCAAATATAGTCTTTTAATCGACATAAAACTCTAAATAACCGATTGATGATGGTAAAATATTGATAAATCCCGAGGTGATGAAAACTGATAAAAGAATCCGAATTCACATATGTTTTTTATGACCTTTCAGACATTTACTTTACTTTGATGTCTTATAGGATTTGCTTTCTGCACTTTTTAATAAATAATAAACGATTCTAAAAACTATTTAATAGAAACTGTGGTTATTAGTTTATTATCGTAATATTGCAATATTAATATAAAAAGCATGGGCGCTACTAAAACATCACATTTCTCAGATGAACAAAATGAAATAGCTTTGCTCGCTAAAGCGATTGGTCATCCTGCGCGAATTGCCATCATGGAATATTTAGCCAGGACAAACGCATGTATCTGTGGTGATATAGTCAATGAATTGCCTTTAGCGCA
>JACMLK010000015.1 GCA_014379665.1 Saprospiraceae bacterium
GAAGACCAAAGGCTTTTCTGCTGGTGTACATGCAGGTTACTTGTCCTACACAGCAAACAATCTACTGTTTGAAGCAAACACAGGGTTTGGATTTGGGGGATTTGTTCAGTATGGCTTTTCTCATCAATTGGCTCTTAGCTTAGGTATACAGCATTATTACATGGACCCAAAAACCATTGCTCTTCTCAATTCACCTTACCCCTACACTGAGTTTGATATTACAGCAAAATATATTTTCGGATCGACCAATTCAGTGGTTCGTCCTTTTCTTGCCTTGGGTGGCAACTATACCACTCAGGATGAATTTTTCGAAGACGATATCGAAGGATTAATAGAAGCGACCTATAGTGGTTTTTCAGGATGCGGAGGTGCGGGTGTTGCCTTCTTTTTAACTAACCAACTCAGTTTAGATATTTCTGCCTATTATCACATAGGTTCATTTGGTGTCATTCAGAATAGAATTAAATATGATGTAACATATGATTTCACCGCTTATAAAGGACTGGCAGGAATATCGTATCATTTCTGATTCGCAACATTAGCTGTTTTGTATTGCGATCTAAAAATTTATGCCTAATGAAAAATATTCCAATATAATCTATGATCAAGTTAGATGACCATCTTCACGGACCTGGTCCCAAACGAATACTGTCACTTGACGGCGGAGGTATCCGGGGTGTACTGACTCTGGGATTCCTTGAGCACCTGGAGGATATGCTCGCGAAGGAAAATAATGATCCTGATTTCCGATTGTGCAATTATTTTGATCTCATCGGGGGTACCAGCACCGGTTCGATCATCGCTACCGGTCTTGCAATAGGCATGAAAGCGAGTGAGATCAAGCAGAAGTACTTTGAACTGGGTAATAAAATATTCGGTCACAAGACAGGCTTCTTTCAATATTTATTTAAAGGGGTCAAGTATGATAATAAGCCGCTTGAGTTAGCATTGAAAAGTTATTTCGGCGACATTACGTTAGGCGATAAAGAAAAAATCCATACAGGTCTTTGTATTTTTTCTAAACGGGCAGAAACATTCAGTACTTGGGCGATACATAATCATCCGGAAGGAAAATTTTTCGAGCAAAATAAAGATTGGCCTTTGTGGCAAATCGTAATGGCAAGTGCTGCAGCACCAACTTATTTTCTACCCATGTTCATGAAAGATAGTTCGGGAGAACAAGGCGCATTTATTGATGGTGGTATCAGCATGGTCAACAATCCTTCCTTCCGATTATTCTTATTGGCAAGTCTTAATTCGTATCCGTTCAGATGGAAGCTAGGTAAAAGAAATATGCTGCTGGTGTCAATTGGCACAGGCAATGCTGACAATAAGACCAGCTATGAAACGTATCACAAAAACAACCTGATGGAATGGGCAGCCAGAATGCCTGACTTCTTCATGTATGATGCAAACCTTGCAAACCAGATGATCATGCAGATCCTTGGCGACTCGCCAACATCTATTTCCATCGACAGTGAAATGGGGAACCTGCGTAATGATTTATTTCTCGGGTTTCATGCATTGACATATCTCCGGTACAATGTGACATTCAACAAGAAGGAGATGGAAGATATCGGGATGGATCTGAGTGCTCAACAACTGAAATCGATTCCTGAGATGGACAACCCTAAAAATCTTGATTTACTTTCTGAGATTGGAGAAAAGGCAGGGGAAAAATTTATTGTAAAGGAACATTTTTCTGGTTTTCTAAATCTGCATGCAGCTCCTGCGCAGAGTACGTATTTCGTTTCCGGGTCGCATTATGATTTACCATTTGAATCCTATACCAAAAAAGATATCCCGATCGGTGCATACAGAATTGATAAGGATTTTGAAATCATGACGATGGAAGGCTTAATGAAAGGAAAAGCCGGTGACTTTCTGATCAAAGGTGTGAAGGGAGAATATTATGCTTGTGATGCAGAGGTGTTTAAGGAAACGTATGCTAAGACGAGAGAGTAACGAGTACTCAGTAATCAGTAATGAATTAGAATTAAAAAAAATGTTGTGGCTTAAACATCTGATATGAACATGAAAAATTTACAATCTATATTTCTTTTTATATTCTTCTTAATCTCCTATTCATTGACAGGCCAGGAGCAGATCACGATGGCTTCCATCAGTAAGGGAATTTCTGCAGGGGTGCATTTGGCATATATATCACATGAAAATGACTCTTATCATCCCGAAGCTGAAACAGGACTAGGCTATGGTATTATTGCTCAATATGGCATTAACCATAGTATTGCTGTTGCATTCTCCTATCAACATTATAGCATTGAATCAAAATCAGGTAATACTCTTGTCAAACGATATCCGCTATTTGAGTATGATTTTATCGGGAAATATATTTTTGGGTCTTCGACTTCTCAATTGCGACCATATCTGCAGGCAGGATTTAATTTTACGAATACGGAAGAAGGATATTATTATCCTGAATTAGGTACCTTCTTAGATGTTTATACTACAGAAGAATATTATGCAAAAAGTTTTTTGGCCGGAGCCGGACTTAGCTATTATTTCACTCCTCACATCAGTGCTGACCTCAATTTGATCGTACATGCAGGTCAATTCACTAAAACCTACGTGACTTCGAATTATACTCCCACTGAAACGATTAGAATCAAAAGCGATCTATTTAATGTGAATGGACAGGTGGGAGTGCAGTATCATTTCTAAACATAATCGCTGAGCGTCGGTTGACCGACGCGCCGTGCTGAGCGCTAGTCGAAGTATTCTGGTGGCTTCAAATTTTAATTTGAATATAGGATTGTATCACTCAAAGCGCAGCTTTGTGCACACCAGAATATTTCGACTAACGCTCAATACGGCGCGTCGGTCAACCGACGCTCAGCGATTCAAAGTTAGCGCAGTAATGCAAAATTATTTAAATTAAAATTTAAAATAAAAGTAACCCCATAAAAACATAAACCTTAAAACCTTCATAACATCTAACCATCTAAACATCTAACCTTCTAAACATCTAAACACCTAAACTTCTAAACATCTAAACACCTAAACTTCTAAACACCTAAACTTCTAAACATCTAAACACTACCCACGCATATGACTTCACAACTCTTCATCAAAATGGCCCTCGATATGTGGTATACAAAAATCAGGGAAACAAATCACCTGCTTGAAAAAATATCAGATGATCAGCTTACACATGAAATAGCTCCGGGTAAAAACACGGGAACCTATATCCTCGGACATCTCGTTGCCGTTCATGACAGGATGATCCCCTTGCTTGACCTGGGAGAAAGATTGTTCCCGGAGCTGGACGAAATTTATCTTGACAATCCGGATAAAGCCAGACCACAACTCCTTTCCGCACGAGAGCTGAGACAGCTTTGGACCAATGTGAATTCAGTTTTAGCTGAAAGATTTACTATCCTTACAGACCAGGAATGGTTTCAAAAACACAATGCGGTTTCAGATGAAGCATTCCAAAAAGAACCACATCGAAACAGGCTGAATGTCGTGATCAATCGGACTAATCATCTTGCTTATCATCAGGGTCAATTTGTGTTGATCAAAGGACAATAGGCAATTTTGCAATAAGCAATAAGCAATAAGCAATAACCAAAAAAAGGGTTGCTGGTGGCACACAACCATGATCCCGAAGGGATTAGACGTTATTAACCATGGGTAGAACCCATGGAACAAAGAGCAATGGCAATAGGACAA
Organism: Saprospiraceae bacterium; assembly: GCA_014379665.1. GTDB lineage: Bacteria > Bacteroidota > Bacteroidia > Chitinophagales > Saprospiraceae > OLB9. The sequence continues at coordinate 3,694 of JACMLK010000015.1, forward strand.
ACCTCCTAAACATTCCCCGTTAACCATTCCCCCCTTTTATTTGTTATCCAGATATCAAGTTCCGTAAAAGTTAATGCCTTTGTTAAGATTTCCGTTTTGAACCCTATTTTGTAGCATGGATATGAAAAAAATACTACTCACTTACTCCCTTTTTATCATCGCTTTCAGCCAATCATTCAGCCAGCAATGGAGTAATGCAGGGCAGATTCCTTTTGCTAACCGGTATGATGACATTTATTTTGTAAACCAGGAGACCGGGTGGACGGTCAACAGTGAAGGAAATATATTCAAGACAGTGGATGGTGGGGATAACTGGATTTTCCAGTACCAGAATAGTTATTATTTCCGGTCGGTTGAATTCCTGGATGCATCTACAGGGTTTGCAGGCACACTCGATAGTGTCCTTCTACGAACAACCAATGGCGGAGCCACTTGGGAGAGTATTGAACATTTAGTTCCACAACCTTTTAGGGGTGTGTGTGGTATGTCGCATGTTGGCGATAATGTTTATGGAGTAGGTGTATGGTCCTACCCTGCCTTTTTCATCAAGTCTACAGATC
>JACMLK010000162.1 GCA_014379665.1 Saprospiraceae bacterium
CAAGTGCAATGGTGATTGAGAAACTCTGAGTTTTCAGTTTTGTCAGCGTTTGGTGTCAGGTGGATCAGCTTGTATAAATAATTAATTTACCAACAGAAGATTGGTAGATGCGCACAATAAATAAACCCCACTTCCCATTAATAACCCCGAACTTCGTTCTGTTTGTTTATGAAGAGATTTTTTCGAGTCCTTGTAATTTTTGTTTTTGCTGCTCCCTGTCCTGTTCTGCAAGCTCAGCAGAATAAAATTGGAGATCAGGATCTCCTACAGTTGAAACAATATGAAGACACTATAAAATGGCTTGGTAATACGATCGTGCAGAATACTGACTGGCAAATGCGGGAATCAGCATCAGCCAAAATTATTCCCACGCTGGTAAAAGCATTAAAAATTAAAAACTCATATTATTATCCGTTCGATTCACTTGTTACAATAAGGGTCATTAAACCCTCTGATGATGCATTCAGAATATTTACGTGGCAATTGACCATGAAGGATCATTCGTACAGATATTACGGGGCTATCCAGATGCATGACGAAGAACTGAAGCTCTTTCCGATGATCGATATGAGTTTATTTATTCCGCACGCCGAAGACACTGTGCTGGATAATAACAATTGGATCGGCTCCATTTATTATCACATAGAACCGTGGAAAAACAAAAAAGAAAAATATTATCTGCTATTTGGTTGGGACGGCAATGATCAGTTCAGCAATAAAAAGATCGCCGATGTATTGTGGTTCGATGAAAACGGCAAACCAAAATTTGGCAAACCCATCTTTCAGATAGATGAAAAAGAGACCCGTACCAGAGTCATCATTGAGTATAAAGAAGATGCGAACCCGACGATGAATTTTGATGAAAACCTCGAAATGATCGTGTTTGATTATATGCGCCCTGAAAACCCGTTAAGTGAAGGCATTTATTCAACCTATATCCCGGATGGAACATACCAGGGATTCAGGTTTGAAGATGGTGTATGGAAATTACAAAGAGTTGTATTTGATCAAAAGCTCGATGTAGCGCCCCTGTATACACCAAAGTATGAGGGTGAAGACCCTGCGCAGTACATTAAGAAAAAAGAGGCTACAAAGGATAATCATTAAGTTCAATATATCCGGCCATGGACTAAAAAAGTACCTTGTATATTTTTACTGCTTTACAAAATGCAGATAAGATGACTGCTGATTGTTCAATAATCTTATTACATAAATTCCTGCAGGATAGTCAGCTATATCCAGATCAATGTTTTCATTTCCCGGAAAAGTTTTATTGGTTATAACTTCCATAAGATCTCCGTTCATCGTAAAAATTTCAATCCGGGAATATGCAATGGAGGAATTTAAAAAAATATGAATACTTCTGCTCGCCGGGTTTGGGTATAAAAATTCCTGTTTTTCATTTTCATCCGAAAAATTCTGGTCACTGTTCAATTTAACAACAGGGCAGTCTCCAAAACTTATATGATAAGCCATTGCAACTGCATGACCATCCCCTTTGCCGCCTTTGTATATGTTTATTTGTGCCGAACCAATTCCGGCTGCACAAATCAAAAAGGTAAAAAGTATTATTCTGGTTATCATAAAAAACTTTAAATGCTTAAAATATTTATTCGTTTTGATTTATTGTACGCTGCGCACAAATCGCATCCCTGCACCATGCAATCGTGAATCTAAAGCCCGTATTGAGGCTTTTCTGTCAGAAACTAAATGTCTGGATGATAGAATGGGCACACCAGTTTTATCAGAATCGTATCTGCCTCCCCTTACACCTGAAGAGTCATGTCCCCACACTGAATCAGCGGAGGTGGCTAAATCACTTTCACCCATTGCATTTATCTCACCATCGCCATGTGTGCCGTCAAAATTGGATTCTTCTACGGAGATAATCCGTTCAGTGATTCCTCCGCTTAATTCCATTATTCCATAATATGAGCCGCCAGCTAAAGCCCTTGAAGGTTCAGAATAACTAGCAGCAAAAACGCCAACCCTTAATGGGCCATCATCTTCGCAATCATTATCAATACCATTAAAGCAACCTCCTGCAGCAAATCCGGGGCAAAGATTATCATCGGGCACATACGCATCAGTAGAAATCGCATTCTTGGCATAGGTGGCGTTCCCCATACTATCAGAATAATTTGGTGCAAATGCTAAATCAATTACCTCATCCGGTAGCCCGTAGTTTATAACTTCGTATACATGTTCACTATAAATAGGTTCGGTTCCCCATGCAAATTCATGATATATGGGTTCTGCAGGACCACGACATGCTTTTTCAAATTCCATCTCTGTCATCGGCCTTAAACCAGACCAATCTGCATAAGCCAAACCATCATCCAAATCCAAAAAACTAAGAGGTAAGTCAGGATTATCCGATGTAAAGTCCAAATCACCATCATTGTCAGAATCTGTATCAGAAATATAAAGGCTGTAGCGGCGGGGTTGCTTGCAGTTATCATAAATACCTACAATCGAATCATATTTATGCCACCTGTTTGATACCTGATCATTTGTTAAACAATTTAGAAACTCCGCATACTGCCCAAGTGTTAATTCATATTTTGAACAATAAAAAGCGTTATATCCATTCGGGAAATCACTCTGCAAATCGTATCCGCCATCAATAGATGGCTGGCCGCCCTTTGAATATTCAGTAAGAGAGTCACTTCCGCAGGTTAATGTGGGGCATGCAAAACATATTGCGGGAACCTCACTCGCATCCGGTGTTGTTATTTTGGTTAATTCAAAGGGATTATTTTCATAATCATCATTGCTCACAGGGCACATCCCTACATAAAATTCCCCCTCTGCAACATATACCATTTCTATTCCGAAAACTTTCACATGAATTACATCATCATCAGCAACTCCATCATTGCCATAATTCCATTTAAGGCGTATGTTTTTGTAATAGACTGCATGCTGAAATTCACTAATTTCAGAGTTGGAAACAAAGACTCCTTTGGATTGGCCGTCAGTAAATCCTGATAAAAGTCTGCAATTAACCGGCCTTGTATGGCCACCTGACTTTAAATTAACATGATGCCACAAACCATCTTCTCCTAAAAATATTGACATTACTTATGGGGAAGACCTGACTAATGTTCAATTCACTTTACGCCTGA
>JACMLK010000163.1 GCA_014379665.1 Saprospiraceae bacterium
CATTTTAAAGGATTTTTTTAATGTTTCAGATGTAAAAGTATGATTATTAAGATTAAATTTGACTTTATATTATTCATTTTATAATTTGTGAAGGATGTTCAGAACGATGATCATTGGTTCAGGAAGTTATATTCCTGAAGAAATTAAAACAAATCGTGATTTTGAAACACATGATTTTTATGGGGATGATCAAAAAAGGATAGACACACCTGTACAGGAGATTACTGATAAATTTCAACAGATCACCGGAATAGAAGAACGTCGCTATGCCTCCGATGACCAGACATCGTCTGATCTGGCCTTCATTGCGTCTGATTATGCCCTTATGGATTCAGGCATTGACAAAGAGACACTGGATCAGATTATTTTTGCACACAATTATGGTGACGTACCTAAACACCATAATCAGGTAGATGCAGTGCCATCACTGGGATCCAGGCTCAAACAGAGACTTGGAATCAAAAATCCTTCTTGTGTTGCCTATGATATCCTTTTTGGGTGTCCGGGATGGCTACAGGGCGTCATTCATGCAGACGCATTTTTTAAGGCAGGCATTGCTAAAAGAATATTGGTGGTAGGCAGTGAAACACTTTCAAGGGTTATAGATCCATATGACAGAGACAGTATGATTTTCAGCGATGGGGCAGGCGCTACAGTTTTGGAATACAGAAATGAAGAAGATGGTTCCGGAATATTGTCTAGTAGTGTCCAATCTCATTGTATTGATGAAGCTGGATATATCAATTTTGGAGAGTCTAATTTTCCGGACGCTGATCCCGGTATCAGATACATTAAGATGAAAGGCCGTAAAGTATATGAATATGCACTAAGGCATGTCCCATTGGCAATGAAGGATTGCCTGGATAAGGCAGGGTTGGATATAGGAGATGTCAAAAAAATATTTATTCATCAGGCCAATGAAAAGATGGATGAAGCCATTATAAAAGCATTCTTTAAGATTTATGGTTTACGGGACATTCCGGATTTTATCATGCCAATGAGTATTCATAAATTTGGAAACAGTTCAGTAGCGACCATCCCGACATTGTATGATCTGGTTATACATCATTTGATGCCTGATCATGAACTTATGAAAGGCGATATCATTCTTTTTGCTTCTGTAGGTGCAGGTATGAATATAAATGCAGTTTGTTACAGGATGTAACCTGATTAGACAGGGTTGAAAAAACATTAATTTATTTTGCAAATAATATGATCTTAGTCATAGAAATATATTCATGCACTCCAATAATTTTATAAAACTTCCTTATACAATTCCTGAAGAAGGTCAGGTGCTTAAAAATGTTATAGACTTCCGGTTAAAAATGAATGAACGACGATCTGTTCGTTTTTTTAGTCCCAAACAGGTGGCAAAGGAAGTGGTCGAACATATCATCATGACGGCATCTTCAGCGCCATCCGGGGCACATAAACAACCCTGGACATTTTGTGCTGTATCTGATCTTGAAATAAAAGCTAAAATTCGTGAGGAAGCCGAAAAAGAAGAGTATGAAAACTATCACGGCAGAATGGCTGATGAATGGATAAAGGATCTGGAAAAATTTGAAACCAACTGGCATAAAGAATTTCTGACCGTAGCACCATGGCTGATCATCGTCTTCAAAAAGTCATATAATATTGAAAACGGCAAAAAAACCAAAAACTACTATGTCAATGAATCTGTAGGCATTGCCTGTGGTTTTCTTATCACGGCTATTCATATGGCAGGGCTGGTGACTCTGACTCATACGCCCAGTCCAATGAATTTTCTGCAAAAGATATTAAACAGGCCTGAAAATGAAAAACCATTTTTAATACTCCCTTTGGGATATCCAATGGATGAGGCTTTAGTACCTTTTTTGGAGAGGAAAAGTGTGAATGCTGTTGTGAAATGGTATTGAATCCTTAAAATTTGAACAAACAAATACCCCTATTGTTAGTAATTTGATAATACTATTCATTCAATACTTAACCAAACTAAATTATGGCTTTTACACTTCCTGTTCTGGGATATGCATACGACGCCCTCGAACCACACATCGACTCGCGTACCATGGAGATTCACCATTCAAAACATCATCAGGCATACGTTACCAATCTCAATAATGCCACAGCGGGTACTAATCTGGAAAACAAATCAATTGAAGAAATCCTTAGCGGTCTGGATATGAACAACATGCCGGTGCGCAATAATGGCGGAGGGCATTGGAACCATACCTTTTTCTGGAATATTCTTGATCCTGAGAATAGAGGAAGGCTTTCCGGTCCGCTATCTGATGCCATCGATGCCGCCTATGAGTCAAAAGAAGTTTTTATGGCTAAATTTGCTGCCGCTGCCATGACGCGGTTCGGTTCAGGTTGGGCATGGCTTTGTGTACATAAAGGTGGAAAAGTGGAAATATGCAGTTCACCAAATCAGGACAATCCACTTATGCCGGGTGTAGGTTGTGGTGGTCAACCGATTTTAGGACTTGACGTTTGGGAGCATGCATATTATCTGAATTATCAAAATAAGAGAGCAGATTATATCACCGCCTTCTGGAATGTAATTAACTGGAATGTGGTGGAAGCAAATTATAATGCAGGGTTA
>JACMLK010000164.1 GCA_014379665.1 Saprospiraceae bacterium
CCGGCTATATTTCTGCTGATCCGGAATAAGATCACTGCCATGCTGATAATCGTAGATCTGTGCGGTTTTTAATTTTAATTCATCGACACCGATTTCCTTAGCCAGCTTTCGCACTTCATCAATCTGGTGTTCATTCGGTTTTACAACCAGCATTTGAAAAACAATATGCGGCGTATTGGAGCCTGCATCTTTTTTTGCCTGCACAAGATTTCGTGCACCCTGCAGAACGGTTTCAAGATGGCCTTCTTTTCTGTATTGTTCGTACACTTCCTGTGTAGATCCATCAATTGAAATGAGGATCCTGTCCAAACCTGATGCAACGGTTTTCTTTGCATTCTCAGGATGAAGAAAATGTCCATTGGTAGAGGTGATCGTATAGATGCCATGGCGATGTGCATAATTCACCATGTCAAGGAATTTCGGATTGATGAATGGTTCTCCCTGGAAATAAAAAATGAGCCACATCAATTGCCGGTGCATGTCATCAATTAGCTTCCGGAAAAAATCTTCTTTCATATTTCCCGTTTCCCTTGTGAATGATCGCAATCCACTGGGGCATTCAGGGCATCGTAAATTGCATGCAGTCGTAGGTTCGATAGAAATAGTCATCGGTCTGCCCCATTGCACCACCTTTCCTGTCCTGTTGGTCAGTTGATATGAGCTCCATACAGATGCGGCATTCACAATTTTTGAAAAAGTCACCTTTGACAAAAACCGCCTGGTATCCCGGACATGCAACATGTGATTATTTAAGAAGTGGCAAGATATTTTTCCTGTGCTACCCGATAGTGATGGATCACATGTCCAGCCATAATAAATGGAAATGACAATGCACGAACGGAAATATCATTAGCAGTTCCGCGCCGTGAAGCCATTTCGCTATTCATATGCCTCGCGAGATAAAGATTAGATGCACGGATTGCTTTCCATTCATTTGCAAGGTCTTCTGCGGAAACTTCATTGAAATTGGATTCTCTGACATAATCATCCTGTTCAAAACCCGGAAGTGATTTCTGCTCATTTCTGCTGATTGCCAGCATCCGGTATCCAAATATGCGCTCTGTGTCCAATACATGCCCGATCATCTCCGCAAGTGACCATTTACCGGTAGCATATCGATGCTTTAGCTGGTCTTCAGTGAGGCTTTCAATCCAATCCCCATACCAGTCCCTTTGTGTATGCAGCAATGTCAGGATATCTACTTCAGGAACCAGGTTGATATACCTGAAATAATATTCTGCGCAATCACCTTCAGCAGGCCTGGGAAAAACAGTCGTTGTGTATGTGCTCATAGATCCAAAGATAGAAAGCAAAGGGGAGAGAGCAAAGGGCAGGGGGCAGGGAGCAGGGGAAATCAATGGGCAATATGCAATGAGCAATAGGCAATGAGCAATAACAATAGGCAAAAAAACAATGGGCAATAGGCAAGGAAAGAAAACAATAATTAAATGGCATTATGTAAAAACAATTTTGTGTCTTTTCCATTTTCAATATGCCACAACTCTATGTCCAGTGCTCCCTTCTCTTCGCTCTATGCACTATACCCTATATCCTATGCTTCAGAGCAAAATCATACATTTAAGCCATATCTGAAATAATGCCCACTAATCGCCAATTAGCTGCTATCATGTTTGCCGACATCGCCGGATATACGGGATTGATGGAGGAGGATGAGGCTATGGCGTTAAATCTTTTGCAAAAGCTGAGAAAGACGTTCGAACAGGAAGTATCTATTCACCGGGGGCGCATACTTGAATTCAGGGGCGATGGTGCCCTTTGTAGTTTTTCAAGCACGATTGAAGGGGTAAAAGCTGCGATTGCTATACAATTGGACATGCAGGTTGCACCGGTTGTTCCACTACGTATTGGCATGCATACGGGGGATGTGATTATTGAAGGTGAATCCATTTATGGGGATGGAGTCAATATAGCCTCGCGAATGGAATCACTTGCGGTACCCGGAAGTATTTTTATTACAGGAAAAGTACATGATGATATCAAAAACAGGAAGGACATTCAAACCATCTCCCTGGGAAAATATATTCTCAAAAATGTAAAAGATCACGTCGAAATCTTTGCCATCACCAATACAGGCTTAAGCATTCCTGATCGCACCAGCTTTGATGGCAAGGGTGAAAAAGTGCAGTACAAATCCATTCTTGTATTGCCATTCGTCAATATGA
>JACMLK010000016.1 GCA_014379665.1 Saprospiraceae bacterium
CCGGGTAAAATGGCAATCGCTAATGTGCCATAGAGATCACCTTCTTTTTCTGCAAGTCCAAAAGCGAACTCATGAAAATTTGCTGTTGTCGGCCAGTTATTGGATACACACTGATATTCATCGATCACATCATCGCCATCTGTATCTACAAGTCTTGTCAATTCCTGTTTCTGCAGAATGTAAATCGTATCGTTGATCACTTTCAAACCAAGTGGTTCTGCGAGACCGCTTGCAATTTGTTTTATTTTAATTTTTGCCGGGTCACCTGATTGCACATCACTTAGTAAATAAACAGAACCTGTGGGATCCCAGGTGCTGACTGCTAATCTGCCATCGGACATAAAATCCATTCCACCAACTTTGGGTAGAAAATCCCATGGCCTTGCCTGTGAGAGATCATATGATGGATGTACGCTTTCCAATGGGGACTGATCGCCGGGTACGCGTGGCGTCGTCGCCATGGATAGGGATTTTCCCTGCAGCTTTGTATGCAGATCTTTCGGATGCACTAATGCAGAAGATGGAAGACCTATCCATTGTGCTTCACCTTCAGGTTGCCATTCAAATGATAAATAACGGCCACCTTTTCCATTCATGTATTCCAGCTTTACCGGATGATAGCCAGGTGATAGTTTCACCAAAGTGTCTTTCATTTCGGCCCCATGCATACCATCATTATCTAATAGTAACCTTCCATCTATTGACAATTTCGAGCCATCATCACTCATGATGCGAAGCCCTGTTGTTGTCTCTTTATCAACATATAAATAACCGGTAGCGATGAGCACAAAGTCTTCTGTCAGTCCGCCAAAATCATTGGCATCCAATCCCTGGAAATCAGAAATAATGCCTGCCTGATCAGCACTTTTTGAAGCAGGGATTACAGGGAGTTTTTCATGTCCTTTCAGGTTTGTGTATGCTTCTACCAGCAAGCCAGGTAACATATCATTAGCTTCTTTCAATTCGGTTTTCAATTCTAATGCAACACCCTGACCGCCTTTTTGTCCAACATCTGTGGTGTCGAGCGATAAAATATATCTCGCCATTTCTTTTGCATCCGCAACGGGCAGCTCAGGATGTGGACTCATGACCTGTGATCCCCAAATACCACCTCCACCTTTAATGATCTTTGCTGAAAGTCTTTCGATCTCACTTTGCTCTGTCGGGTAACGCTTGGCGATTTGCACATAGGACGGACCAACGGTTTGCACTTTGGCATTATGACATGTCTTGCAATCATTTTTGGCAATCAATCTTTCACCGAGGGACAATGTTTTTTCATCGGCACCTAATGAATTTGGATTATCGATTGTCGGTGAACTGATAAAAAGTGTACGGAAAAAAGTTTCGCCTTCCTGCTTCAGCGTTAGTCTGCCATCAAGTGTGAGGACTTGTTTTCCTCCGATGTCTTCTTTGTTTTCTGAATCTACTTTCCATTCACCATTCGTTTCAATATTTCGAAGCAATGCAATGGAAGTCACATTTTCGGCAATAGATATTTCATAACCCGGAGGTGCAGTGACAATCGTAAATACTCGCTCGAATCCGACCTGTCCATCGGGATTAGCTATTGCTTCAGGTCGTTCATGGACTTCAATGGTTGATCCGTTGTTGAGAACGAGCTGATATTCCAGTGTTGCCTGTCCGTCTTTTAAGGTATGCCCTTTATACTTTACTTCCTGCAGTACATCCTGCCCACTTTGAGTAACGCGCCATGGTTTTAGGTGCTTATTTTCCAGCCAGGAATCACCGATGGAGATGGGTTGTGGCCCGTGTGCATTGTCATACACCGCACCCTGAAGATGGACGTGGCCTTTCCAGACTTTGTACAGAGAACAGCTGTCCGTATGATAAGCAGCCCAAACATCATCATGCAAAGCCAATGTGAGGATCCGCGGTTTGAGATCTAATACGGATCTGAAAGCCCATGGTTGAGCAGGTCTTTCGGGTCCTTCCCGGGAGGGTTTTTCATTTTTAGCACATCCGATAATCAGCAGGGCAAAGAAGACATTAATAACAAGAAGTGATGGACAGACAGACTTTTTCATTGAATATTATTTACAGCCAATAATACTGAAAATCCGCCGATGCTCTTGCAGCTGTTAATGCGTGCAATATTTATCTTTGCGCCCTAAAATCAACTAAAATGAAATTCTTGAAAATCTTATTGTATGTCCTGTTGGC
>JACMLK010000165.1 GCA_014379665.1 Saprospiraceae bacterium
ACTCTGGTCATTCCCGAAATGATTATACTATTAGGACCAACTGCAAATGTTGGATTCACAAAAAGCGGAAATTGTGTACCATTGGAGATCACACTTAATGGTATATCAGATAAAACGTATGAATATATCTGGGACTTTGGAGACGGCCAGATAGAAGTTGTCCCCGGACTGAACCAAACGGATACAACAATTTATAAATATGAAAGGCCAGGTAGGTTTATACCAAAATTATTGGTATCAGATGAAAATGGATGTACAAGAACCTTTACCCTTGAACCGGTAGAAGTTAATAATCTGGATATAAAATTTATAGCAGATTACGAACCGTATTGCGGATTACCTTCTCTGGTTACTATAGAAAACAGAACTACATCTTCTGCTGAAAATGTGGATTATATTTGGTTGCTATCAGGCATAAAAGAATTTAACAGTAATAAAAAAACACCTTTATTTATTCTGGATGAATATGGTGAATATAGCATCACATTAATCGCATCCACTGTAAATTGTATTGATACTCTTCAATCTGATTCTTTGATAGAGATTGCAGCAATCCCTTCATTGGATTTTGGATTTCAGTCAAATATTTTATGTGAAAACTCCACGATCAATATTGTAAATAATAGCAATCTGGATTATGGAAATATCACGGAGTGGAACTGGGATTTTGGTAATAATAATCTTTCAAACCTAAAAGATCCGGAAGTAACTTTCACCAGTCCGGGGTTGCACACTGTATCTCTGAAAGCAAAAACAGATAAGGGATGCCAAAGTACCATTGTGAAGTCATTTCAAATCCTTCCTAATACATTGATCTCATTGAGTGACGACAAGACCATTTGTATAGGTGACAGTATCAATATTAGTGCTACAATCTCAAGTAATACCAATTATCAGGTGCAGTGGGATACCTCTCATCATTTCCTGTGTGAAACATGTCAAATGGTAAATATAAAACCGGAAGTAACTTCTATATATTTTATCAATACTTATGCGGTTTCAGGTTGTACCAATCGGGATTCGATAAAAGTAACGGTCATACCCGAGCCGGGGCCTAAGTTGCAGCTATCTTCTGATACCATCGTTTGTGAAAATGGTTATATTGAAATTTTTATTTTGAATTTTGAAAATAATCATACGTATATCTGGGATCAGAATGATTTAGGATTGGATTGTTACCAAAATTGCAAAACAGTGAAAGCATCACCGGATGAAAATACTTATTTTAGTATAATCGTCACAAATTCATATGGTTGTTTCAAAGAAGACTCTGTGTTAGTGACTGTCGAACGAAGTATTAAAGATTTTTTAATACCTGCTAAAAGTATTTGTGAAGGTGACCAAACTTTGTTAACAAACATCGGGGGTAACCATCCTGTTTGGGATTTTCATCCTACTATCAGTTGTACACAGTGTGACACTACTATAGTGACTCCCACTCAACCTACTTTGTATTGGGTTACCGTTGTCTCTGATGCAGGATGCAAGTATCGGGATTCATTATTTGTAGATATTGTCCCTCTAGCCAGCATAGATGCCGGGGAGGATGATATAATTTGCAAAGGGGATACGGTCCAACTTGAAGGTAAAGGGTTAGGTAGCATATCCTGGACTTCAACACAATCTATTCAAAATTCAGCGTCTCTGATAGCAACCACTACACCTTCAGAAAGCAGCATATACTATTTGTCTACTACATTGGATGAATGTGTCCTTTATGATTCTTTAGTTATCGACGTTTTAATAAAAACAACCATTGAAGCTAAAGGGGATACCATCTGCCCGGATAATATTGCAATATTGTCTTCTACCGGTAATGCCGCCCATTATCAATGGTACAGTTCGGACAAGAAGATAGACCAAGGAGATACCATTACGGTAGATCCGGACCAAACCACTGACTATATGGTTGTAGGAAGCAGAAACTTCTGTTTGAACGATACAGCCAGGGTGCAAGTCACGGTACATCCACGAATAGTATATAGCCTTAATAATGACGAATATGAAGTATTTATAAACTCCAAAGAGAAATTTTCAGCTACTTTTGACGAAGATAAAGATTACAAGTATGCGTGGTCTCCGCCAATAGGTTTGGATTGTACGGATTGTCCGGAGCCAACGGTACAGCATATAAACCAGGATCAAAAGTATGTGGTGACCATTACAGATATTCATCAATGTACGACAGAGCATCTGGTTTTTGTAAAATTCAATAACAAATGTAGTGGAAAAGGCTTTTACATTCCTAATATATTCACCCCTTATAATAGTGATGGTGCCAATGATCTCTTTAAGGTGTATGCCGAAGTTGCTTCCGAATTCATAAGTATAAAAGTCTATGACCGATGGGGTGAAAAAGTATTTGCTACAGAAGATTTAAATGAATCATGGGACGGATTGTACAATGGACGGATACTTGTGCAGGGAGCATATACTTATATTGTAACTGCCAGATGTGAAACTACCAATGATATTTTCAATTTCGCCGGAGATATTACGATATTGGAATAGTCTGGGTTCAGATAGGCATCTCTAAATTACGAATTTTGAATTACGAATAGGTAAACGGTGGTGTGATTTTCCACATTCGAGGTTTAGCCTTATCTTTGACTTATGAATCATCTCACGGACACCATTATTGCACCGGCTACTCCACAAGGTCAGAGCGCTATCGCTGTCATCAGACTTTCGGGAATTGATGCCGTTGCCATAACCGACCTTATATTTAAAGGTAAAAAGCTGAATAATGAGGAGTCACACACCATTCATTATGGATGGATAGTGGATGGTGATAAAGAAATAGACGAGGTCATGGTATCTGTATTCAGAGCCCCAAAAACATTTACCACTGAAGATAGTACAGAGATATCCTGTCACGGGTCACCACAGATAGTTCAATCCATTATATCATTAGCCATAAAGAACGGCGCTAAATCAGCTTTCCCGGGTGAATTTACGTTGCGTGCCTTTTTAAATGGTCGTTTAGATCTTTCACAAGCGGAAGCAGTGGCTGACCTTATTCATGCGTCTTCAGCTAAATCTTCAGAGATAGCACTCACCCAACTCAAAGGACATTTTTCGTCACTGCTCAAAGATCTCAGACAAGAACTGATCGACTTTGCTGCATTGATTGAACTTGAACTCGATTTTTCAGAAGAAGATGTGGAATTTGCTCATCGCGGAAGGCTAAAAGAATTGATCAATAAAATTATTAAGTTCATCAATCCCCTGCTTGATTCTTTTCAATGGGGAAACAGTATCAAAGAGGGTATACCTGTAGCCATCATCGGCGCTCCCAATGCCGGAAAATCAACTTTGCTCAATACTATCCTGAATGAAGAAAAAGCACTGGTAAGTGATATAGCCGGTACGACCCG
>JACMLK010000166.1 GCA_014379665.1 Saprospiraceae bacterium
TATCTGCTAGAACAAAATATTCTCGAATTGTATACTACTTCGTTTTGCAACCTTATCAAGAATCCATAATTATTAGAGACAATCATCGAACTAACCAAGTCCTTTACATTGATGTTAACTAAATCTAATGATGACTGTGCCGTCGCAGGAATTACTACCTGAAGACTATTTGTTGAAGTGGGCTGGTTAACCCATCTCACTGTGTTAGCTACCCACGGAGAAGTAATTCGCTGAATAAGCATAGAATTATTAGTACCTGAATTTGGACCGACTTGATCTCCATTGACGGGATCGGGATGTGAATAAAGTGAGAGTTTAGCACTGATAATGGAGGCATTTGACGGAATATTGGTTAAATCAAATTTCATAGCACCCCGCATTCCAACTTCCGTTCCCTGGCTTGTCCAATAAGCAGCACCTATTTCGTCAGGCTGACTGGATCCTTCGTTATTGAAGGAATTTCCAAAAATATGTATTTCATTTGGATTTTGGGCAGGTTGTAAACTCAGATTCACCGGTTCAGAAACTAGTAGAGTAAATTTGACGGTATCAATCCCTGTCGCACCCAAGTTGTCAACAACCATCAGCTGATACAGATACACACCAGGGATAAATCCATCAATAAATGCCAAAGGCGATCCGTTGTTATGGATTACAGGAGTGTTAGGTCCAGATACCTTGCTCCATAAATATCCGGCTATTTGGCCATCAAAGTCTTCTCCGCTTCCACGTAATACGATTGTATCCTTTGGTAACTCAATAGTTCTGGAACTTCCCGCGTAAGCTAACGGAACACTATTGACAACAGGATCTTTCTGACAGCCTATTAATAAAAAAATGCCGAAAAACAAAAGAGTAAAAGAGGCTTGGGGTTTCATGCTTTTAGAGTTTGGGGCTCAAGATATATGTTTCCATTGAAAAAAGCAAACGGATGAATGTGTTATATGAGTTTTACAATTGTTAATAACTGGATAATTATGCAAAATGCATATAATTAACAATAGCCTGGCCATGTTTTAAGGTATAACAATTCAAAATTCCGCACATATTATTCAAACTCTTTACTTTCGCATCGTAATGGGAATTATTCAAAAACAAAGTATCAGGTCCTCTGTTTTCATCAGCTTAGGCTTTGCGATAGGAGCATTTAACATTTTACTGCTTTTCCCTAGGTTTTTACCTCCTGAGTATTTCGGGTTAACGAGAGCCATGCTCGATATTGCACTCACATTGTCGCTCCTGTGCACCGTTGGGTCACTTCCGGTGATTTACAAGTTCTTCCCATTTTATAATCATTATTTAACTAAGGAGAAAAACGATCTCCCTCTTATAACGGGCATTGTGTGTGTCGCAGGCTTCATCCTGGTAATGTTTGGCGGATGGGTGTTTAAGGATTTTATTATCCGAAAACTGGGCAAGTCGCCCGAGCTGGCAACCTACTTTTATATGATCTATCCCTTTACCTTTTTTATGCTTGCATTCATCTGGATGGAATCGTTTTCCTGGGGCTTAAAAATGACGGTTATCTCTAACTTTCTGCGAGAAACGGCAGTTAGGATCATCGGTACCATACTGATATTGCTATATGGCTTCCGATTCATTTCGCTGCATGTGTTCATTCATCTTTTCAGCCTGATGTACCTGGTGCCTGCTATCATTTTACTCATGGTGCTGGTAAGAACCAGAAGGTGGAAAATAGCGATCACCTGGCCAAGTAAAGTTACCCGGCGATTGCAAAGGAGAATGATCAGTTTCGGGTTGTTCATTTTTGGCGCGCAGTTCCTGAACCTGCTGGCTAAAACGAATGATACATTCCTAGTATTCGGGATCGAGGGGCTTGCTCAAACCGGCGTATTTGCTATCGCCACTTATATGACGGCCATCATGGAAATACCGCAACGGAGTCTCAATTCCATCAGCACTCCTGTGCTATCGGAATCATGGAAAAACAACGACCTTAAAAACATAGAACATGTATACCGGAAAAGTGTTACCAATCTGCTGGTAATAGCACTGGGACTTTTTGGTCTTATTTATCTCAACGCCTATAACCTGGCATCCTTCCTGGGTAAGGAATATGCCCAGATAGGAATCGTTATTTTCATTATGGGCTTTGCTAAAGTGATAGAACTCGGTACCGGTATAAATGGTATTATAATCGGCACATCCAATTACTGGAAATTCGATTTTTACACCAATGTGTTTTATACGATTTTTTCGCTTCCGTTAAATTTTTTCCTGATAAAGTCGTTTGGTTTGCCGGGGCTTGCCGTTGCTAATCTTATCTCCA
>JACMLK010000167.1 GCA_014379665.1 Saprospiraceae bacterium
ACCTGGTGGTGCGAAAACGCCTGACCGGTTTTCAGGACATCGAAACCCTATCGGAAGCAGCCACAGCAGTAACTTTGCAGTAGGCGACCGTACCGTCTGAATACAATGCCCAAGTGCTGCATCTGCACCAATTTCATTTCTATGTAGGGTCGTGTCCGGTGGCTCCGGTCAGGGTGAGGTAGAGGCCGTCGGGGAGCAGCGGAGCGATCATCAGCAGGGCCTGACGCTCAGATCTGAAGAGCCACTGACAGAGGCAGCCAAAATACCCCGAAAGTCGGTTTATGATACGGCCCATTACCGGAGAAGTCCGGAAAGCATGATCCTGAAACTGAAAGAACTCAGATACAGCGAGAATACCATCAGGATATATAGAGCTTGTTTGAAGAAGTGATTAATCGCGATACATTCAGGTGCTGCTAGGCTATGAAAGCAGCAAAACCACAGAGATCTACACCCATGTAACTACCAAAGGATTTGACCAGGTAAAAAGCCCGCTCGACAGTTTGGATATCTAAAAACAAGATTTAACTTACAGATTCAGAGCTGAATAATTAATGTGCGTGGACTGAACAAAGTAATGCTGATTGGAAACCTGGGTAAAGATCCGGAGCTGCAAACCCTGGAAGGCGGGGTAAGTGTAGTGAAATTTTCGCTGGCCACCACAGAATCCTATAAGGATGATGCAGGTGTAACCCACAGCCACGCCGATAGCCTGGTGATGCTTGACAAACCGGAAGGTATACAGCCAACCCCGAAATAAACGCATATTTTCACCCGCCGGGACGCACAACATGCGTTTACACGGATGTTGTGTGCCATTTTGCACTCTACAAACTAATAACAGAAAATATAAATTGACAAAAAATGGGCAGACATAAAGAAATGATTCTTCGCAATTTTCTTTTCATAGAATTATTATTAATCACATTTCTATTTATTTTTTCTAATATAGCTTTTGGACAAATATTTGTTTCGAAACCGGTTTTCGACTTCAAAGGACGTTATCTTGTGTCAGTTTCTGATGCGGACATGGTTGCTTCAGCTTATTTGAACGGATATCTTGGTGATATAGAAGGAAAAGATGCATTGTCAATAATCAGGTTGGATAAACCCGTAAATGCACTTAAAGCAGTAGCAATTGAAGTAAGTAATTCTGTAACAGGTCCGCCATCATCAGTTACTGTTTCTCCTGATGGACGCTATGCAATAGTCATTGAAACACGGGGACAACGTCCAACTTATAAGCCCAACGCCCTATTGGGCGATTTGCCTCCTGGAAAAATCATTACAGTAATTGATTTATTTGACCCTGACCATCCAAAAATTACACAACAAATAGATGGTGCTGAACATCCGCTTTCAGTTACATTTAATATTGATGGCTCTTTGGTGGCAATTACATATTCATCAAAAAATACAGGTCAACGTCCATTAGTTATTTATCAATTCGCCATGGGTAAATTGGCAAATCTATCCATACCTAACATACCCGACTATAATGATGGAGACGTATTGAATGGAGTAGTGTTTCATCCGATAGGTAACGTACTTGTTTTACTGAATGCAACAAAGTCAATCCTTTCCTTCTTTAAAATAACACAATCTGATAGTGGAATTAGTTTATTAAAATGGGGCAATCCTGTATTGGTTGATAAAGAACCTTTCAAGGCTTGTTTTACACCAAACGGGCGTTTTTTGGTAGTTAATGCTATGTATCCAGGTTCAGTAAGAGGTTCGGTTACATCAATAGGTATCGCCATAGAAAACTCCAACGATGGAACGCCAATACATCAAATTGTTTCCCGCGTACTGGCCGGTGTTCTTCCGGAAGGGCTTGCAATAAGTCCAAATGCTCAATGGATTGTTACCACGAATCTGGAACAGAGCACACAACCTTTTGACAATCCCAAGCAAGGATTTTTCTCTTCGCTTACGCTGATACGCCTGAATGCTGAAACTGGTTTGCTGGAAAGAATTGGAGACTTTGCCTTTGATGGCATTTTGCCGGAATCAGTTGTTTTTGATAATACAAGTAGATTTATTGCTGTAGCTACTTTTGACCATTATGATGTTAAGAAAGCAGGCGGTTCCATTGACTTTTGGCGGTTAACAAGCGATTATTTCGACTTGACACGGGTTGAATTGGTAAAGACAGATTATTCTATTCCTGTAACACGAGGTGTTCATTCGATGGTAATTGTTCGATGATAATAGAGTGGCTAAAGAATCCTATAAGGATGATGTAGGTGTAACCCACAGCCACACCGACTGGCACAGCATTGTGGCCTGGCGGAGCCTGGCAGAGGTAATAGGCAAATACCTGCACAAAGGAAGTCAGTATATGCGGAGGGCAAGATCAGGACGCGGAGCTATGAGGACAAAACGGGGCAGAAAAAGCAGGTTACCGAGATTATTGCCGATAGCCTGGTGATGCTTGACAAACCGGAAGGTATACAGCCAACCCCGAAATAAACGCATATTTTCACTCGTTGGGACGCAAAATATGCGTTTACACGGATGTTATGCGCCGTTAACAAACTTTATGAGTCATCGAGTCTACATATCCCTTTTAAAAAAAACAAACATCTTCTCAGATATATGATGAGCTTAAGATAAAAACACCATCTTTAGTAAACTATATTCTCGCCACTCTAATTAAATTATCAAAAATGAAAACAAATAACATGAAATACAAATTACTGGCTTTACTGCTTTTTGTTTCAACTTCACTGGCTGCTCAAAACAAATACCCGGATATTGATATTCCCTTTAAGAAATTTGTATTGGCCAATGGGTTAACGCTCATCGTAAATGAGGACCGTAAACTTCCCATAGCCTCTTTTAACATATGGTATCATGTAGGAAGTAAAAATGAAAAACCAGGTAAAACGGGTTTTGCTCATTTGTTTGAACACATCATGTTTACCAGTACCGAACACTGGGGAAATTTTGATGAGGTAATGCAAACCGTTGGCGGGGGAAATAATAACGGAACCACCAATAACGACCGTACGAATTATTTTGAAACCTTTACCAGTACAGGACTAGATCGGGTGTTATGGGTGGAAGCAGACCGAATGGGCTTCCTGCTGAAAGGCCTCGATAGCGTTAAAGTAAATGTACAGCGGGG
>JACMLK010000168.1 GCA_014379665.1 Saprospiraceae bacterium
AAAAGACAGGCAGAAATTGATTTATACAAATCAGTTTCCCCGGCGCTTAAACCCTATTATAAAAATTTGGTCGATGATTATTACAAATCACTTAAATCAGTGAGATGAGTAATGAGTATTTTATAACTAAATTTTATTCGATCAAATGGAAAATTTAAAGGTCGGCATAGTATTTGGTTCAATTGTAAATGCCTTATAATTAAATGAAATATCGCATGTTAACTATATCATCCAATCCTAACAATATTCTTGAAGTAGAATCATACCTGAAGAAACTTGATTTTGACTTTGGATTTAATGAAGAAAAATTTGCTGATATCCTGATCAGTCTCACTGAGGCCGTGAATAATGCCATAATTCATGGAAATAAAAGTGACGAGTCAAAATTGGTGCATATCTATGTCCGGGAAGAAAAAAATGGACTGTCATTTTGTGTCACTGACGAAGGTGGTGGATATAACCCTGGTGGCGTACCTGATCCAACCTGTAAGGAAAATATAGAATGTTGCGGTGGAAGGGGTGTATTCATCATGAAAGCATTATCAGATAACATTACATTTGGCAATAATGGCCGGTCTGTCGAGATGTATTTCGATCTCAAGAATCAATTGGTGTGATGAACGCTGAGACTTCAGCAAATATTTCTTTTTTTGTGGAAGAAGATGTATCCCATCCTTTTCCTTCTGATGAACCTGAATATTCAAAATGGTTGAATTCGGTTGCTGCCGAAGAAAATAAAACTATATCCACACTTACTTATATTTTTTGTTCTGATGAATATTTGCTTGATATCAATCTTACATATCTTGGTCATGATTATTACACAGATATAATCACATTTCCTTATAAAGAGGGTGATATTATTGAAAGTGATATTTACATAAGCCTGGATCGGATCAAAGAAAATGCAGAAGAATTTAAAGTATCCTTTTATAATGAACTCAAACGTGTCATGGTGCATGGAGTACTTCACCTCATCGGTTATAATGACAAATCAGAGAAAGAGGTTATAACTATACGTGAGAAAGAAGATTATTATATCCGTAGATTTGATTTTCTGTCGTAACAACATTATTTTTCTAAAGTACACACCTTAAAACCTCCAGTGAATTTAACTCACGGAATCCGCTTATATGCAATCTGAAATAGGTGATCAGATGGTCAGTGATGGTGTTCCTCACACTTTTATTAATGGTAATTTTACTTACAGATGTTCTGTTAACTTCAAGCAGATTTTTGAAAACTTCGCTTTCATCCTCATTTAAGCTGTATTCATGGCTGATGCTTTCAGAAAATGTCCCCTCCATCATATCAAAACAGCTACTTGACTGATTGTAATTATTCATCGGACCAAAACCAAGTTCATTACTCAACTCCAACATGAATATAAGGTGCATACATGGATGTATGGTCAGACAGCCATCCAAAAATATCAGCCATTCTTCCAAAAAGTCAAAGAGAACTGAGTTGGGCTCTCTCTCTTTGATAGCATTCCGGCTCACCTCTAACATAAATATTGCCACAGATGAAGTCACAACGTGTGCATTTATTAGACGATAATGATGATCCAACTTTATTTCCTTAATTCTTGACAGTTTATCTGAGTTCTGATCGAATGATATGATTTCGACAAGATTCAGATGCTGATAAATCGCCGCTTTGGAACCTGCTTTCGTAGTTCGGACCCCGGAAGCAATGAATGATCTGAGACCCTTTTCCCGAGTATAGATGTCACAAATAATACTCGTTTCAGAATATTTGATTGTCCGGAAGATGATTCCTTTTGAAGTGTATAATTTCATCTTTTATCAAAACTCCCATTCATCTATGGGCTCAACCTTATATTTCTGCTTGGTTTCTACCCTTTGTTTTTGCCGGGTGAGAATGAGTTTGGCCAATGCCATATGTGCCGGATCATTTTGCAGAGGGTTTAATGCAGTTTCTATATTACTTTCTTCAATATCAAGTCGGTACAGGTAACTCAACAACAAGTCCTTATCATTCTCAATTAAAAAAGCTACTCTTTCAGCAATGATTTCAAGAAGTGCCTCTTCACTGAGTGATTCACTATTTGCAATATTCAGATCGTGATATATAAGCTCAAAACTTTCGTTCATCGACTAGTTATTTTGTTGGATAAATTGTTGAAGCTGTTCTATAAAATTTCTATCATTTGACAGTCTTAAAATTTTTGATTGTCCGCCTAATTTCCCTTTTGATTGCAGCCATTTATTAAAAGTACCTATAGGTGCAATATCTAATTGTAAATTCTGCAGCGCAATATCTTTGTGTCTCTTCGCATCATAATCCGAATTTATAGAACGCAATCTCAGGTCTAATAGTTCTGTAAATTTATCTATGCAAGAAGGATTTTCATCAAACTCTATCAACCATTGATGCCCGCCTTTGGAGTTGTTTTGCATAAACACGGGAGCTACCGTATAGTCTCTTACTTTTCCATCACATATTTCACACGTTTCCTTGAGTGCCCTGTCTGTATTAGCTACCATCACTTCTTCACCAAAAACATTAATAAAGTGTTTTGTTCTGCCACTGACCATAATTCTGTAAGGAGCTACCGAAACAAATCTGACTACATCCCCCGGCTTATATCTCCAAAGTCCGGAAGAAGTAGAAATTACTATACAATAGTCTTTTTCCAGTTCCACTTCATTAATGTTTAAGGTTTCAGGATGTTCGTCATCCATATGCTCAAGTGGGATAAATTCATAAAAGATAGAGTTTGCAAGCAAAAGAATCATACCTTTTTCGTTACTCCTGTCCTGAACAGCAAAATAACCTTCAGAAGCATTATATACCTCATAATAATGTATATCATCACCGGGAAGAAATGTTTTAAACTGATCCACATACGGATCAAACCCTACACCACCGTGAAAATATGTTTTTACATTTGGCCACACTTCACGCATATTACTTTTTCCGGTAACCTCCAGTATTTTTTTAAAAAGGCATATGGTCCAGGTGGGCACACCTGCAAACATAACAATATCATCTTTGCTGCTTTGAAGCGCTGTTTTTTCTATTTTTTCTTCCCAATCAGCAAGTAATGCAGTTTCAAAATCAGGGGAATAAAATGGTCTTCCAATGGCAGGCATTCTGCTTAAAAGAATAGCTGATACATCACCAACGATTAAGTTTTCGTTGATGTGTGATAATGAACCACCCATGAGCAGATTTTTCTTTTCAAAAATTTTGGCATCCGGTTGATTATTGTATATAATAGACATGGCATCCCAACTGGAGGCAACATGATTTTCAAAAAGATTGTCATCGGTAATTGGTATATATTTGCTTCTGTCATTGGTAGTACCTGATGATTTGGCAAACCATTGCACTTTTCCGGGCCACAGTATATTTTCTTCACCACGAATCATTTTGTCGATAAATGGGAAGATACATTCATAGTTGACAATTGGATAGGCTTTCTTAAATTCTGAAATGCTTGAAATTGCTTTTTTACTGTATTTTTTACCATACTCTGTATATTGTAATTTATCTGTCAGGTTAATAAAAACTTCTTCCTGCATTTCAAGAGGATTCGCATAGATACTCTGAATTCTGCTGTGGCGGTACTTCAGGTAACCCTTAATGAGGCTGTTAAAAAAGGAATAAAACATAATGCAGGGTGTATGAAAACGAAAAATAGTATTTTTTCCTTTATTTGTGTAGTATTTCTTTGAATAATTGTCAATATCAGATTACTTCATATTAATTTTAATAGGGAATGTATATGGATTTATTAGGTTGTTATGTACCCATTTTCATTTAGGAAAATTGATTGTTTAATTGCTTTGATATATTAAAAATACATTTATTTTTGCAATCTCTTTTGGCCCGGGTGCTGAAATTGGTAGACAGGCATGTTTGAGGGGCATGTGTTCGTTAGG
>JACMLK010000169.1 GCA_014379665.1 Saprospiraceae bacterium
ATCCGTATCTATCAATCTGGTTATCTCATGTTTTTGCATGATGTATATGGTGTCGTTGACCACTTTTACTCCCAATGGTTCTGCAAGTCCGAATGCTATTCTTTTAACAGTCATTTTGGTGGTATCACCGGAGGCCACATTGTCAAGAATAAAAACTGATCCTGCAGCATCCCATGTACTTACAATAAGTCGTCCATCCGATTTGAAATCCATACCGCCAACTTTCGGTTTAAAACTATTCGGTCTGGCCTGGTACAGATCAAACGAAGGGTGAACATCCAAAAGCGGATATTGGTCACCGGGCACTTTGGATACGTTGGCCATAGGTAGTTTGAAGTCCCGCAGAATGTCCTGGTCTGCTTTGTTGTGAAAAATACTAAAAGTAGGGATGACCTCGTATTCTTTATCACCTGGTTTTTTCCAGTTAAATGACAGAAATGCACCACCACCACCCTGGTAATAATCAATTTTGAAAGGATAATATCCTTTGGTCATCCGAATACTGACATCTTTGTATTCAGCACCATGAGGACCATCATTGTCCATCACTTTTTTATCTCCGATATAGACAATGGAGCCATCATCACTCCATATTTGGAAAGTGTAGGTTCCGGCAGTATCTATCTTAACATAACCTGTACCTACAAGCGCAAAATTTTCTTTTAAGTCTTTGAAATCACCTCCCGATAAATTATCAAAGTTTTGCAATACCCCGGCATATTTTGGTTTTTGACCTGAATTAATGACAGGCACCTTTTGAGAAGTAGAGGGAATGGTAAATGCTTTTACTATACTGCCGGGAAGCATGTCTTCTTCTTTTAGACCTGACACGGGAGACATGGTTAAAGTATTTGTTTCAGTTGCTGAAGGCTCAGCTTGTTCCTCATCATTATCTAAGGATAATACGTAAACAACCATCTGATTTAATTCTTCTTCATCAAGATCAGGGTGTGGTGTCATCGCCTGTTCGCCCCATATTCCGAAACCGCCCTTTTTGATTTTTCCGGAAAGAAGAGCAATATTTTCCTCGGTATTTTTGTACCTTTTTGCGATGGCAGTATAGGAAGGTCCAATGGTTTGAAGGGTTTTATTGTGACAAGTCCTGCAATCACTTTTGGCTATGAGTTTAAGCCCTTCAGGAAGCGCACCTGAATTTTCTTCTTTTTCTTCTTCAGATACACCTCCTGCTATATTTTTATTAATGATGGTCGGAGTTGGTATAAATGTAGTATTAAATTTGGTTAAACCATTATTATTTAAAGTAAGCACCCCATCCACATTGATCACGTTGAGGTTGTCGTATTTTATATCTTCTTTATTACTGTAGCTTACTTTGCCATCCGTCGATATATTGTTTTCAACCACGATCGAACTGAGATTAAATTTCAGATGCACTTTTATACCATCAGGGACGTCAGTCAAAGTGAATTTTCTTTCCAGAACAGGTGATCCGGAAGCAGATGTGGATGCTTCTATTTCTTCAAAAACAAAAATAGGATTAGCCAGTTTATCAACATTTAGCTGATACATTAATTCTGCTTTCCCATTAATAAAACGGTGACCTTTATAATCAAATATAGTGGTCAGTGTATCTCCTGCATCATTGGTGACAAACCAGGGGTTTTTATATTTATTTTCCACATAACTGTTGCCGATACTTATTGGCTGTGGGCCATGAGCCGTGGTATATACGGCCCCATCAAAATAAACACTACCTTTCCAGGCTTTATAAAGTGCACCTGTTTCTGCATGATATGATACCCAAATGTCTTTGTTAAGCGCCAATGTAATCATTCGTGGATTCAGATCCAGTACGGAGCGGAATACCCAATGATCTAAGGGTCTATTGGTGAATCCAGTAGTTTCTTTTTTATTGCAGGAAAACAGTGTCAGATATAAGATTGTGATTATTAACAATTTATGTAAACGCATCGACGGTTTTAAATTTGAATTATAAAAATTGGGTCTAATGTATAAATAGATTTTGAAATGGATGGTAAAAAGATTAAATTTGTTTTTCAATGATTGTATACCGAAAAACATTTAATTTGGATTATGGCAGCATATACCCCTGTTCTTACAAAGAATGTATTCCTTATAGTTGGAAATGAGTTGAAAAAGTGAGATATTTTATACACCTGGCTTATCTGGGAACAGCTTACCACGGCTGGCAAAGACAAGCTAATGCTACGCCTTGCATACAACAGATTCTTGAAGAAGTACTTCTTAAAATGACTAGTCGAACTATAAGTTTGACGGGATGTGGCCGAACGGATGCAGGTGTTCATGCCAGTCAGTTTTTTTGCCATTTTGATTATGAGGAAGATTGGAATTTTGATCCCGTGGATCGACTGAATCACATGCTTCCCAGGGATATTTCAGTTTTTGAAATAATTCCTGTGGAAAAGTCGGCTCACAGTAGATACGACGCCATCAGAAGAACCTATGAGTATCATTTGCATAAGGAAGCAAATCCATTTTTTGCTCCGGTAAGTACCTATTATAATTCTTTAGGTTCTCTTAATTTTGGGTTGATGAGAGAAGCAATGATACATTTGGAACAGCAAACTGATTTCAGACACCTTTGCCTGACACCCAATAAATATAAGAATACGGTTTGTAGTATGTATGAGTCCACTATGAGAGTTAGTGACAATGAAAAACAAATTTGTTTTACATTTACAGCAAACAGATTTTTAAAATCCATGATAAGGATAATGGTATCGAGGTTACTCGCCCTCGGACAAGGACTAATATCCCTGGATGAATTTAAAGACGATAAAAAAAATAATCAGTCATTTTCTATCCGGCCATTGGCAAGACCCGAAGGTCTGCATCTGACAAGGGTAGTGTATCCTTATCTTGAAAGGGATCCTAAATCTATTTTTAAAGAACTTTATGAATTGAAATAGTATTCAGGATGTCGATAAAAAATTATCAGTTATGTTCAAATAATCATCCCTGATAAAGTCTTATTAGTATATCATTCTTCTTTCCATTTTGTTATGAAAACCCGGATCAGGTCTGCCAAAACGGTTTTCATCTCTTCGAATACGTGCCATCTTGCGTGCATGTCTTTTCTTATGTTGTTTTAAGCCTTTTCCATATTTTTTGTGCTGATGTATTTCGCCACGGATTTCGCTTTTTTCAGACCTGTGTTTTCTGTTATATTTTTTGTGATTACCCATTTGGGCATCAGCACTCATCAATAAAGAAATGGTAAAAAAACCGATTAATAAAACTAATTTTTTCATTCCAGGATTTTTAGTGATTTGAATAATAATAAAATTTTAATCATTGACCCGATTTAGAAAAGATAGTTTATTTGGTTTGGGTATGATTAACTTAATTTTAACTTATAGTATGATGGATAAGTTTTTTTGTATAAGTTTGTTAAGAATTTTAAATATTGTTGAATGAAAGCATTAAATATTCTGCTGTTGCTTTTCATAATTTTACTGTTAGGCTCCGGGTGTGCAGAAAAAATTCACGTAGAAAACTGTGTTCAGGGAGAAGCCCATGGTTTTTTGGACGGACTTATACATGGCGTTATCGCTCCGTTTGCATTGATAACTATGCTTTTTAAGGAAGATGTGACCGTTTTTGCAATCCATAATAATGGCTTCTGGTATGCATTTGGCTTTATATTAGGTAGTGGTGGTTGGGGTATTCTGGCTGGAAAGAAAAAATGAAGTTTGATACGAATTGGAATTCTTTGGATTCTGAAACGATGATAATTTTGGTTTTTGCGTGTCAAAATATTGTAAATATCAAAACTTTGAACCCTGACTGGTCTGATTCACTAATTTTTTACCTTACCTTGCGTTCGATTACGTTATAAATATTATTAAGAAAAAATACACTGGACTATGCGCATATTATTTTCAATTAAAATAGTCTGTTTGATTTTCACCTTTTCATTTATTGGTTGCTATGATCTGGATCAGGAAACAGACTTTGGATTAGGAGAACAGGAATACGAACTTGCGGTACCACTTATCAATTCCAAAATTACAATAGGTAAAATATCCGAGGAGTCCAAGGGAAATACTTCTATCAGATTTGATGCTGAGGGTAAAGCGACAGTATTGTATAATGGCGAGGTCATCAGAAGATCGACTGCTGCCATTTTCCCGCCTTTACCCGGCATTTTGCCGATTCCTATTATTGATAGTATTTCAAAAGTAGAAATCTTTGAAAAAGAAAAATATCTTGTCAAAAAGGCAATCTTTAATGGAACGAAAATTAAGTTTGTATTTGAAAATGCACTTCCTCAGAATGTAAATATTAATATGCGAATCCCTGAATTATCAAAAGACGGGAAAATTTTCGAACGCGATTTTGTATTAATATATAATGGTTCATCCCCTTCCAGATTGACAACAGAAGAAATTTCTGTTGATGGCTGGACTTTAGAAAGTCAGGACAATGCGCTGACTTATCATTATAAAGCCAGATTAGTGGATGGCAGCCCGGTAAAACTGGATCTGGCACAAATGACATTTGATGTCATTAAATTTTCTTATATAGATGGATACCTTGGGTATCATGTATTTGCCGTGGATGGGAACATCATTGATGTCGGTTTATTTGATAAATGGAAAAGCGGAAGTTTTGATTTTGCAGACCCAAAGATTACCCTCAGTGTGGATAATGGTTTTGGATTACCGGTCAGGTCGCAGGTGAATAAAATGGAGCTCACATCCATCACTGGTAAAACGGTTAATCTGGAAAGTGAATTTATAAATACCGGAATAAACTTTGCCTACCCGTCATTTTCAGAAATCGGGTTAATCAAAACCACACACTTTGTTTTTGATAAATCTAACTCCAATATCCGTGAAATATTTAATGAAAAAACCAAAAATATTGCTTACGATATCAATGCATTGGTCAATCCGGATAGAGACACTACCATTAAAGGGTTTATTGCCGGAGACAGTTATTTTGTAGTTAGGGTAGCTGTTGAAGTTCCTTTTCTTGGATCGGTCAATAATGTGGTGATCTGCGATACACTGGATATTGAACTTGATGACGCAAAAGACATTTTATCTGCCGAATTCAAAGCAATTACCAGCAATGATTTTCCGGCAGACATGAAGGTACAGGCATATTTCCTGGATGACACAGGCACGAATATAGATCAATTATTTAGTGGTGATGGAATCCTGTTGCCCGCAGCAACGCTTCAGACTAACGGTAAAACCTTACCTGGAACAGAAAAAATAGACTTTATTGATTTTGATAAAACACGATTTGAATTAATACGAAAATCTAAAAAATTAGTTTTGGTGGCTACTATTAATACTACAGGCAGTGACCAGAAAAAAGAATTGTGGGTCTATGATCACTATGGAATCGGATTAAAACTTGGGGCTATCATTAAATATAAGAAAAATTAAAAAGTGGCGATGGTTAAATGGATTAACTTAATATTATTATTTATCTCAGCATTTATTTCAGGTAATGCACAGGATATTGGTTTATTAAACATGCACGGCTATTTGCCTGCAACCTACCTGAATCCCGGTATAGCATTGGAAAAGAAATTTAATCTTTCATTAGCCGGAATTAATGTGCTGATCGGAACCGACGGCCCTGCTATCAATCAGATCACTAGTAGAAATTCATCCGGGCAGAGATATTTGGACGTAAACAAATTAGATAATAATTTAGAAGCTTACCACAATATTTTTTTTGAAAATGATATCCATACGCTCGATCTTTCCTTCAAAGTGGGAGGATTGGTATTAATGACGGGTCATGCATTCAGGTCTTCAGGAAATTTCAGATATCCAAAAGGGCTTATTCAGATTGCCGCACAAGGTAATGCTGCTTTTACGGGCCAGACGATAGAAATTGCACCTTTTGTAGATATCAATGCATACAACGAACTTTATCTTGGTCTACAGAATTCCTTTGGTCCTCTCACTGTAGGAATCAAAGGTAAACTTCTTTATGGGGTAGCTAATGTAACTACAGAAAAAGCAAGGATAGGCTTTTCTACAAATGAAGAATTTTATCAGCTTCAGTTTGACACAGATTACTTAGTCAGAAGTAGTGCGCTGTTCAGATATAATAGTCTGGATAGTATCACATTTGACTACAGTGGACTTTCATTTGACAATTTTTTTTATAATAACAGGGGATTTGCATTTGATATCGGAGCTTCATTGAATCTTGGGGATAAACTTTCATTATCTGTCGGTGCGGTCGATATAGGAAAAATAAACTGGGATTTTTCACCCAGGAAGTACACCAGCCAGGGATCATTTTCATTTGACGGAGTTGATGTCCTGGAATATTTGGGGGATTCTACCTCCATTTCGATTAGTGATACCCTGATTGACTTACTGGAAGTTAAGCAGGTTTTTGAAAATTACAGCACTTCGCTGAAAGCCACCATTACCCTGGGTGCTACCTATACATTAAATAATGTTTGGTCGTTTAATTCGCTGTTGCTTTTTCAGGATAATATCAATTCAAAAAGAACTACCTGGTCTGTATCAGCAGTCAGAAAATTGTCCATATTTGATCTTGGACTGCAATATACTGTTTCAAAAAATAATTTTTCAGATATAGGGCTGTTTGCGAAAATCAATTTAGGTCCGGTTTCTGCGTTTGCATCTACTAATAATATTTTTGGATTACTCAGACCTTTCGACAATAAAAGTGCGGGAGTCAGGTTAGGCGCAGTATTGCAACTATAGATATAAGCAGTCATCAGGAATTAAAAAATCTGATGCAGTAATGAAAATTAATATAAATGTCCCACTAAAGTGAATCCCGAAAATGGAAAAAGGCAGTTTTTTTAAATCCTTTTTACGATATGTATGTTTTTTTATTTTTGTGATGTATTAACCAATGTGATGTATAAATTTCTGGCAATCGTTATGATCGGTTTGTTTTTGTCCGGGTGTAAGTCCGATCAAAATAGTACCCATTCAGCTTCTTCTGATGACCCTGAAATAAGTAGTATTACCAATGATATTTTAAAAAACCCAACAAATGCACAGTTGTATTTTGAGCGGGGAAAAATATATTATAATAAAGCATCTTACGATCTGGCTATATTGGATATCAGAAAAGCAATGACCATAGATTCGCTTAATCCTGAATTTTATCATTTGCTTTCAGACTCTTATCTTGATTATTATAACAGTAAGGAAGCAGTCAACACCATGTTGAAAGTGCTGACATTGTATCCCGAGCGGGTGCCATCTTTACTGAAAATGGCAGAGCTGAAGTATATTCTGGAAGATTATGATTCATCTATACTTACGGTGAATGAAGTGGTGAGAATTGATCCTTCCAATGCTGAAGCCTTTTTTATGCTCGGTTTGAATTTCAGAGCTATTGGCGACAAAGAAAGAGCTATCAGTAGTTTTCAGACTGCTGTGGAGATGAATAGCACGCTGACGGATGCATGGATTATTCTCGGTGAAATGTACGAAGAAAAAAAGGATCCAAGAGCGTTGAAATATTTTGAAAGTGCCATATTCAGTAATCCGAAATCAATGCAGGCCTTGCATTCAAAGGCGTTTTATCTACAGAATCATGGAAATATTCCGGGGGCACTTGAGATTTACAGAACCATCAACTTATCAGATAAAACGTATATGGATGCCTACCTAAATGCCGGTTTGCTGTATCTGGAATTGGATTCTATCGACCGGGCTTTTGAGCAATTTGATATTATGACAGGAATGGCACCGACCAATTATATGGGATTTTACATGCGGGGCATAGTCAATGAAAAAAAGGGAAAAAAAGAAGACGCACTCAGAGACTATGAATCTGCTTCTCATTTAAATAAAGACGATAAAAAAGTGCAGGATGCTATAGCATCAATTAAAAGTAAAAAATAAATTACATTAAATAACTAATTTCATCAAGATGAACAATTTTTCCAAAGTGGTGGCCGGTGTGATCAGATGGGGTAGTTGGGGAGCGAAAATGTCATCAGCCAAGATGGCAGCCATGATTAATTCCTGTGTTGAAGATGGGGTTACTACCTTCGACCATGCAGACATATACGGCAATTATACTACAGAAAGGGAGTTTGGCGATTCTCTGATCGTCAGCGGGGTGCCCAGGGATCAAATCCAATTGATCACCAAATGTGGCATTATCAAACCTTGTTCTGAAAAACCAGGTTTTCAGATCTCTCATTACAATACTTCCAAACGACATATTATAGAGTCTGTAGATCAGTCATTAGACAATCTGAACACCGATTATATTGATGTGCTCATGATCAACAGACCCAGCCCGGTGATGAATTATCAGGAAATGGCAGAAGCATTTTATATACTGTCAGAATCAGGCAAAGTCAGGCAGTTTGGGGTAGTAAATTTCTCATCCGATCAGTTGAATGCTTTCCGGAGGTATTTTCCTATCATGTCTAACCAAGTGGAATTGTCCATGACGCATCTTACTTCACTGATGGACGGAACCATTGATACCTGTATGCAACATGATATTATTCCTATGTCATGGTCGCCATTAGGTGGTGGCTCTATTTACACCAACACTAAAGCAGGTCATAAGCTTGAAGCCAGACTACAAAAACTCGCAGATAAATATGGCTGGTCATTGTCTGATATGGCCCTATTATTTTTATTGTATCATCCTGCGGGTATCGTGCCTGTGGTCAATTATTCCAAAGCCGATAAGATCAGAGAAACGGTTGAATTGCTGGATGTCGTCATCAGTAACGAACAATGGTTTGAGATTCTCATTGCCTCTACCGGTGAAGAACTCCCATAATTGAGATAGGTTTTAAGTCATTGGTTTAGTATGAGAACTATGTTATCAGACTTTCAGATTATCTGATCAACCGGATACTTTTTATGCCATGATTGGTTTGAATAGTAATAATAAATAGTCCACCCGGAATGATATGAGGGTGTATGTTAATTTCATTTTCAGATTCGGTCAAGGTATAATGAGCCAATATTCTACCCATAATATCTACTATGGAAATATGTATATCGCCGTCTGGAAAAGCCACTGATGTTATGATAAGCTCATCATCAACCCATTTTAGCTGAATGTTCGGATCCTGGTTATCACCATCAGCCGTACCGGAAACGCCGGGTAGTAGAAAATCACATACCACCGGTAAATGATCAGACGCTGTCTCCACATCTCCTGCTTGAAGACCTGTTTCTGCTAGTTGTGCTGATGTAAGTGATGGTGTCCACAAAGAGAAAGCATTTTTGAGTTCCATAACAGATCCGGTATACACCACATAATCCAGTCTGCCGGCGCTAAAACTCCCCTGAGAACTGTTCCATGTAAATGTTGAAGGCAGGTTTGTGACAGCTGGTTTAGCGTCTTCGAGTGCTGTATCATCCCAATCAGGGTCAAAGTCAGGTCCGTATGTATTATTATTGTATATATCTCCGGTAATGAGGGTTTGCTGCTGAGAACGAAAACCCACCAGATTGGTGTCACCCAAAATGATGACAGACGTATTTTGAGCTACCTGGAAAGGAGATATACCATATCTCACACTTCTTACAAACGACATGACATTGTCTACTTCGAGCTGACGATCGTTTTCATTTTCGCAACATGGCAAATGCATGACTATAAAAACCAAGTGTTCCGTACCCAGATCTATAAGAAAAGCCCCATTACCATTGATACTGCGCTTATCAATCACAGGATATCGGCTCACTACCCTTATGTCGGGATTTACCTCCGAGTGGTACCATGTTTGGTTTCCGGTCGGAGGGAGGAAGGTTTCGATCAGATTGGCTGTCTGCAAAGATGAATTGTCGTATATTTCACAAAAACCAATGATGTCCGGCTTTGAAGCCTGAAAAATCCTTCTAAAAGCATTTTGGGTGAAGGGATCAAACAGGTTGTCTCTAAGTACATTATAGGACATGATCCTTAGGTGATCGGCATTTTCTTTTTTAATGGAAAATGGCTTTGGAGTATATTTTAAATTATTATTGAAACTGTAAGTATATCCACCATTTCCGTTTGGTGCTATATCTCCGCTTAACGATTCGTCGGAGAAAATGATTTTTATCTGATTACCCATGGTAGCACCGGAAGTTCCGTAGAAATATTTCCTGGCTATGCATAATTCAAAACGTTCACTTGTCACCGTAGGTAGTGTGACCAGACTCAGGTCATTGTGATAAATCTGTCTGTTGAAATTAGCGCCGTAATATAATCCGTTTCTTTCTCCGAAATAATACACTATTTCAGCCCCTATGCCGTTTTTTGACAGTCCTGTATTGATATTATTGTCCGTGTCGATATATATGGTGAGATCATTTGAAGATTGAAGATTGATTTCATTGTTGATATCAATGTACAGAAAAAGGTAAGTTTCATCGTTACTGATTCTGACGTCAGTGATATCAGCACCATTACTTTTACCGTCACCGGCAGGATCAGCATATGACTTCACATGACTGCCATTCCAGTCTGAAAAATCTTCGTCCAGAAAAATTTGCTGACCCGAAATATGGTCAGACGATATTAAAATAAAAGTCAGGTAAAATATGAATCTCCGCATAGAATGACTTAATGGTGAAAAACGATGCAAATGTAGACAAAGCATTGGGACACTTAAGTATAAAATGGTAGTTTCTTTGAATCATCTTTTGATAGTGCTACATTTTTATAACTGAAACTTAAGAATTAAATTCCATTTATTACTTTTGTATCTTTCAGAGTCTGAATCTAAATGAGGTTAAAATGACCGCTCGTATCAAAATCATCCAGGAAACCACGCTTTATAAAGGTTGGTCGACATTAAAGAAATATATCATTTCATACACCAGACGGGATGGACGGAAAGAAAAACACACACGGGAGATATACAACAGCGGAGATGGTGCTGCGGTATTGCTCTACAATCCTTCTGAAAAAAAGATCCTGCTCATTCGTCAGTTTAGGTTGCCTGTACTCCTGAGTGGTCATCCGACAGGTTTTATCATCGAATGCTGCGCCGGCATGCTCGATGAGTTGGATCCTGAACAAGCTATCATCAAAGAAATCAAAGAAGAAACCGGATATCAGGTACAGGAAGTTACCAAAATTTACGAAGCCTTTGCTACGCCAGGTGCACACATGGAGAAGATCCATTTTTATACAGCGAAGTATGATGCTACCATGAAATTGAACAGCGGCGGCGGAGAGCTCTCTGAGCAGGAAGATATTGAATTATTGGAGTATGACTATGGAGATATTCAGGGGTTACTGAATTCAGGGGAGATTATTGATGCCAAGACGATTGTATTGCTTCAGTGGGCCTGGAGAGAGTTGGTGTAGCTTGACTTATGTCAAATTGTTTGGAATTATCAAACAATTTAAAATTTATTTTTACTTTTATGGGGTTACATTTGAAGATTATTTTCATCAAGAGTAAGTGATTTATTTTTTAATCTTTCAAAACACCAAATGTTATGCGAAGTTTTTAATTTTTTGTTTGGTTATTTTTCTTCTTGCAGGAAATACTAAAACTTTATGTCAATCTTTAACCATCGATTACAAAACCTTAAGTATAAATTCTGGAGAAAAAAAGTATTTTAAGGTCGGAGAATTTATAAGTGTAAAAATTGCACATTATGATATTGATACATCTGACAAATTTGTTGTAGAAATTACGGGTGAACAATATGAAAACACCTCCGGAATAGATGCCTTCAAAAAAATGACAAAGGTTGATAAAGAAAATTTAACTTCGGGCGATGAATATTTTTTACTTTCACTACAAATACCCGATAAAGACAAATCAATCATTAAAATTACTAGATTTAAACCAGATGGTAAGACAAAACTGGAAGAAAGATCTTATTTTTTCAGGAATCGGGGCGGACTAAAATTTGATGTAAGTTCAGGGTTTTTTGTCACCAATCTTAGAGATGAAGTTTATGTTTTAAAATACATAGACACTGTAAGTAAACAAATCATCCGTGATGATAACGGCAAAACAAGACTAGGAATAGGATTGCTTGCGCACCTTCATTGCAGAAGTCAAAAATGGCTATCCGGAGGCCTCACTGGTGGTTTTGAAATCAATAATGATTCGAAAGTAGGATTTTTGGGCGGTGCATCACTATTTTTTGGATATGATAAAAAGTTTGTTTTATCCGTAGGGGCTGCATTTAGTAAAATAAAAACTATCAGCAATTTATACAAAGTAGATGAGATCGTGCCGTCCACAGTAAGTGTTGTACCTACCGTAGATATCTGGAAGATGGGATGGTTTACGTCAATGACATATAATTTTTAAAATTCTTCAATAATAATCTTAATTTTGATTGTCAAAATGATTGGAATTGAATTTCTTAAAATATCCAGATTACATTACTGGCACTCTTTATGTTCTTAAAAAACAAAGACTACTTTATGGATGGTTGTTTGTTTTTACTGCTTTATTGATAATTTCATGTTCTGAAGAAAAAGTAAACTCAATTTCTTTAAAAGAGATCATTTTTGTACCTGACATTCACGACATCAAAGAAATATTCACCGCAGACTCATTGCTTTTTTATGAAAAAGAAGCTTTAGCAAAAGTGAGCTATATTAAGATTTTAAAACAAAACAATTTAAATCAAGTCAACCGGCAATATATTAAATCCAAATTACTTCAATTATCAGAGGATAGCTCCGAAGTAAATTCTCTTTATACAGATCTATGCCGGGCTACAGTTACTCCAAAGCATTTTGCAACCTGCCTGCAATTGTCAGCATTTGAATTAAATTCGGGTAAAAGCCTCACTTGTATGGATGAAATCAGAATGGTATTAAATGATGATATTTCACAGTATTACAAAGGTATTTCGGGGTATGTACTTGCAAGATATCATTTTGAACGCAAAAATGATCTGGACTCAGCCTGGCAATATATTATGTTGGCCAGAAGTGCTTTTGAAAACACAAAAGTCATCACCCCATTATATCAGGAATGTTTAGAGCTGGTCACCTCTTTTTGTATGTATAAACGTAAAAATCTGCTCTCTGTCAGATTTGCTAATGTGATGTTTGAGTTTAAAAAGTATTTTCCGGTGGCTGATAGTTTAGACCAGGCAAGGGCTTTTGCCAACAGGGCATTTATAATGTTCAGAGCAGGAGATTTTCTAGGTACTACAGAAGATATTGAAAGTGGTTTAAAGCTTATCCAACCCAATCATCACCCCGAATTGTATCAAAACCTGATGAAATCGTATCTCGCAATCTATATGTTACGGGGACAGAATACTCTGTGGCAAAATACGGCGGATAATATTAATGGAAATATAAGAGTTTCCGGAAAAGATTGTATAGAAATGAACCGTTGGTACGGTCAGTTTTATGCAAATTCCGGGTTATATCAGCAAGCTATTCCATATCTGAAGCTGGCCCTGCAAAAGGAAAAAGAAAAAGGACTGGTGTATTCTGCGAGGTATTCTACTTTATGTTTTTTGCTATCTCAATGCTATGGAAATCTACATAATTTTAGTCAGGCATTGGAATATATGGCACATAATAAATCGCTCCGGAATTATGAAATTAATCAAATGCTGGAGCACCTTTCAAAATCAAAGGGATATTCCTTTGTCACCGGATTACGATGTGGGAATATCTATTTTTCGAAATATAAACATACAGGACAATTAGCATCACTTTTACAGTCGAAATCTTATCTTGATTTTTTGAATAAAGTGATGTTTGGTCAGTTCAAAGTCGCCGAAGAAAATGCCATCCTTCAATTTTATCTGGAGAGCGGTCAGGATTATTTTCATCTGGGTATGGAAGTCTGCTTTGAATTATGGGTAAAGACAGGCGAGGTAAAATATAGGGAAGACTACATTCAATATAGTGAAAAGAACAAAAACAGTCTGATGTATCGGGACATTATGATTTCTCAACGAACAGCAGGATTGCCCGACAGTTTGATTGACCTGGAGCGGAAATTGAAATCTTCGATCAAAAGAGAACAACTTAAAGGACTGAGAGACAACCGTAAATTTAATGAAATCATAGAAAAATACGCTGCGCTGGAAGATATCTTCCAGAATAAATTTCCTGAATTTTTTACCAGTGGGTTAATCATGAACATAGAATCTCTTGCTGATATACAGAAAAAAATACCCGATGACAGTACCACCATACTTCATATCAGTGAAGTAAATAGACACCTTTATTTTTCTGCCATCAGCCAAAAGGGAATTAGCATTGCAAAGTCACTATTGACAGATGAAATCAGAAAATCCATGGACAGTCTTTTACAGATTATAAAATTTACACTCCCGGTTTCACCTGTTGACCAGCAAAATATGTCCTTTGAACTTTATCAAAAGATGATACCAATGGAGATAAGATCAGCCTTAAACCCATCACTGATCGTAGTTCCGGATGGTATATTCAATCGTTTTCCGTTAGCGGCTTTTGTTTCCGAAAAAAGAACTTTACCCAAACGCCTGACAGAAATAGACTATCTCCACAAACAATTTAATATCAGTTATGCCCCTTCTGTCAAGATGCTGCAACGAAAATTAGAAAGTCAACATTTAAGTGGGGACCAGGTTGCCATTTTTGCCTTTTCAGACATAGAGACCATCCGATCATCACAACGAACCTATCTTCCTGAACTACCCGGCACCTATAGTGAAGCCGTGAATCTGCAAAAAAAATATCAGGGATCTTCATTGTTTGCCGGAAAACAAGCTACTAAAGCCAATTTTATGAAAGTGTATCAGGATACTACTGTGGCTTACATCCACCTGGCCGTACACGGTCTTGCCAACGGTAGCCGTGTCGACGATGTGAAACTGTACTTCCGAACAAATACTGGCGGTTTAGACAGTTTATACGGATATGAATTGCTTGACATGAGTGGAAAAGCTAAAAAAATAGTGCTTTCTGCCTGTCAGTCAGGGCTTGGAGTGTCCAAGGCAGGGGAAGGAAATTACTCTCTTCCCCGATATTTTATGATCAATGGAGCCATTTCAGTTATAGCCAGCCTTTGGGATGTAAGCGATCAGACAGGGCTGGATCCATTAAATAGTGTAAATTTTATTTTGAAAAACTGAATAAACACATATCAATATGGTACTTTCCATATTACCCGAAAAAGTTAATTAATTGAAAGATGCTTGATTAAAGATGGTTTATTAATTTGTTTCAACATTATCAACTGTATATAAATAATTATCATCTTCATCATAAATTTTCATTTCTGTTAAATCATGAGAACTAATTCCACCTTGGAGGAATTTATTGTTGATAAAATTTCCGTTAAGTCTAGTATAATCAGAATTTGCAATTAGAAATTCTTCAAGTCTTAAAACTGCTACAGTTGAATCCTGGTGGTTCATTTCCATGTGTTTAGCAATGTTTAAGTTCAAATATTTCTGAGTTCCATGAGTAAAGAAAAGCAAATCACCATTAGATTGTGCAATAAACTTTGGAATACATCCATAATCTCCTTTTCCATATGTCTTTTCCTGCGCTATAGGTTCGCTCATTCTTGGTTTATGATATCTATCAATTTTAGGATTAACAGCAATAATAGTCTTGTTTAAACCATCTTCTAAAAAGTAAACCCATATCTGTGTACCCTGAGAATTAGTTGGAACATCATTTTTGTAGTATTTGAATTCTGCATCATTGAATTTGCAATTATGAATTTCATCATTTTCATTATTTCCAGCTATTGTTTGGAATAAGCCTGAGTATATTCTGTAATAATGAAAATGGTCATTTGCATTAGTTGAAGCCGCAGCTGTTTGATTCGGGTCATTTTTATCGGTTTTTTCTTTACAAGAAAAAATAGATGTCAATAGAAAAATAAAAATTATCTTCTTCATTCTGATTTGATTTTAGTGATTAATAAATATGTTGATTTTAATCAATTGATCAACTTATATCGTTTTTAATTATTTGGATTTGGATAATTTTGGAGTATAGATAGGTATGTCTCCTTTTTCAGTTCCAGTTCCAGAGTATACCTTTAATAAACTCAGACTGGAATTATTAACACCTCCCTGAATATTATTATCAGCTCTAAACCAATTGTTCAATATAATATAATTTTCGTCAGAAATGGGGAAAAAATGCGGTTCCAGTTCTAAAATTGTTTGATTTATATCATTTATCATTTCATGACGAGCAATATGTAGGGTAATAATTTTATATCCATTGTCATCATTAAATGCAATATCACCTTTTCCATTTTTTATGAATGTCGGGATACAACCATAATTACCTAGTCCGGGGTTTCCTTCTGGTACAGGAAAAATAACTGATCCAATTTCGATCTGTTTTTTTATTTTTGGATTTATTGTAATAATTAATCTGCCATACCGACATTTAGAATAATAAAATTTACCTTCTTTTATAGGTTTTTTTACATCATTAAAGTAGCATAGCATTTCCTGGTTGTTAAATGTGCAATTTGCAATACCATCTTCAGTAAAAGTATCACTTACCTTACTAAGTTCACCTTTATAATAGGCGTAATAATGATTATCCGTCATAAAATTAAAATTTTAATGATTTATAAATATATTTGTTTGTTTTGAATACTTATTTAGTTCCGGTTTTTGTAATATACTCCGACCGGCTTCATTTTGACCAATTC